>DATGEA010000038.1:0-26118 GCA_035310605.1 Nitrospira sp.
ATCGGGACCTGCTGGGATTCAAAGAAGTCGGGCGGATTTTCAATGGCGCGGCGGCGGCGCTCACCTCCGGCCGCACGCATCACGAGTTGTTGTTGATTCAAGTTGGTGACGCACCCGGTCCGCCGGCCGGAAGGAGGCGAGGCCTCTATCACATCGGTATCAAGGTCGGCGACACCCTCGATGAATTGCGCGCAGCGAAGAAGGAACTGGAACAGGCCGGCGTGACGATCGACGGCATGAGCGATCACACCGTGAGCCAGAGTCTCTATCTGCACGATCCTGACGGCAACGAAGTGGAGCTGTACGTGGACGCGGACGAAGCGATCTGGAAGAACAACCCCGATGCGGTCGTGTCCCCGATCAAGCCGTTACACTTGTAGAATGATCTTGGGCCAATCCCTATGGCCCCCTTCATGGAGCGTGCTCCGGCATGTTCTCTCATGCAGTTCGTACCGCCGACGGCCGGGGATGCGTCCCGCCTCCCTCGCATGATCCGCGTTCTGTTCTTTCTGTCCCATTAACCGCAGCCGAATGTAGGTTGTACCTTCCTGCCTCGGCTCGCGGTTTCATACTGTCGCGTTTCTCCCCAATCTTCGTTTGATATCACCCGCAAGTGGCTGGCATGTAAAGGCTTTATGTGCGGCAAGGGTTTCGCACAAGCACTGTTCTGAAAGCTCGTGGCGTGGGTACAAAGGGTGGTCAAAAGGCTTGTTAAAGGATGGTCTCGTGACAATTATGACCAAAGAGAAGCGGTTTCGAAGAGGAACTCTATCCTGGGAATGATCTTCCGGAGGCCGGAATCATAGTCATGTGGATCAGAGGCCACAGAGGATATCTTTAACCAAGGAGGGATATGTGAAGCGCTCAATTCAACGGCAGCCGGAATCGGCTACTCACACGAAGGGGAGAACGATGATGCACAAGACAATGGTTCTCGGTTCGATGGTCCTGAGTCTGTTGATGCTGGCCCCTTTGGGGTTTGCCGACGAAGGGGGAAAACAGGGAACACAAGCGACGCGCATGAAGGTTGATGGAACCGTCTCGAAGGTGCAATCAGATCAGATAACGGTGAAAACTTCTTGGGGGCATATGGTCATCTCGTCTGCCACCGCGCCCAAAGAACTGAAAGTCGGTGAAGAAGTGGAAATGCAGGTGAACGAAAACAATGCGGTGATCGATGTTCACCGGAAAGGGGAGAAAGGCCATTTCCATCGGTATGTGTCGGGGAATCTGACCTACACATCATCGGACCAGAAGGAGATCAAGCTGTGGACGCCGGAGGGGGAGAAGACGATTGACGTGCAAACCGGCCGATCGAAGATGTCGTCTCTTCAGGAGGGGGCACATGTGACGGTCGAGTTGAACGAAGCGGGGAAGATGATCGACATCCATCACTTCACCGTCGAGATGAGCTTTGACGAACACCCTCGTACGACGCCCGGCCATGTGATTCAGGTGAATGGAACGGTCACCAAGATCCATTCCGGCTTGGTCTATGTGAAGACGCCGGCCGGACAATACACCATCAGCGCGAAGACCGCTCCTTCCGACGCGGCGGTCGGCGATGAGGTGTCACTCTGGATCAACGAAGAGGGCATGGTTATCGACCATCACGGAAAAGAAAAGCATATGAAGGGAACGCATCGTCTGATTTTCGGGAAGTTAATCCGTACCGGGCCCAACAAGAATCAGGTCAAGCTCTCCACTCCGGAAGGAGAGAAAGTGTTTCCGCTGGAACGGATGGAGGTGAAGACCAAGCCCATCAAGGACGGCGCCAATATCGTGGTGGAGCTGAATGAGGAAGGCACGGTAATCGATGTGAGGAAGGCCCAATAGGGATGGGGAAGGAACTGGTCGTCTTGGGACGGCCAGTTCCCCTCGGCGGCTCGTCATCTGCTCCTGAGACCAGGGTTGTCCCCCTTGCTGCCAAACATAGAGGGCACCATGCCGGTAACCTTAATCAACGTGTTTTCCGTCCCGAAAGCGAAGGAAGAAGAATTCGTGAAGTGGTGGCAAGACGTAAAGAGCGATATCACCAAGCAACAGGGGTTCATCAGCGGCAAGTTCCACAAGAGCATCAAGCCGGACAGCAAGTTTAACTATATTAACGTCGCGATCTGGGACAATGAGGATGTGTACTGGAATGCGTACGAGAAGAGTGTCACGCCCATGAAGGCGAAGTTGCAGCAGTTGGAGGTTGAGATGACGCCGGCTCTCTATCATGTCGCCTTCGAGTACTGATTCGTTTTGAATCCCTATCGGACACGTGCGGCAGGCCTTCAGACGACAGGCGCAGAGACGCGGCGATTTATCGAGGCTCCTCGTGAATCGAGAAGCCTGTGGCGAGAGAAAGTTCGATCATGAAAAAGGTTCTGGCGGGTGTGGTAGTTGCGGTTTTCGGCATCTTGCCGTGGCTAGCAGGGATGGGCAACAGAGTTGTGCATGCGGCAGCAGGAGATTCTCGAAAAGGGAAGGTTATTTACGAGAAGAGCTGTGTGCTCTGTCACGGTCCCCAAGGTCGAGGAGACGGCCCCGTCGGAAAGACCATCAATCCCCCTGCAGCCGATTTCACCAGCGCGGCGAGCAAGAACAAAACCGATGCTGAATTGCTCGACACGATCGAGCACGGCCGCCCTCCAACGGCGATGGTGGGTTGGAAGGGACAACTGTCGGAAGCCGAGATTCAGGATGTCCTGGCATATGTGAAGAGTCTGAGACAGTGATTCACGGGAAGACCCTGTGCGTCACTCACCCAACAAATTAACCGGGATGACGGGTCATGGAAAAACCGATCATTGCAGCCAAGCAGCCGGCGGTGCTCACATTGGATGCGGCACCTACCATTGGTGTCGATGCGGGCGCTCAAAGAACCAGCCCTTTCGCGACGGATCCCACAAGGGCACCGGCTTGACACCGCTGGAGTTCTCACTCACCGAAACGAAACAAGTCGCGCTCTGTCAGTGCAAACAGACCAAGAATCCTCCATTCTGCGACGGAACACACAAGACGCTCTGATCTCGACCGTCTAGGGTCGCGTATCGTTCATGCACTTGCTGTCCGGTCAAACCGGACGAAGAGGAGGCGATATGAGAGCGACGAAACGAGAACGCTTGCCGTCGGCGTTCATCCTGACGGCACTGGCCGTGATCGGGAGCATGGGGGGCGCCGCAGGAGCGGCGCTCAAAGAGACTCCTGAGGCGGGCTTTGTCTGGAAAGACGGGGCCGAAGTCTATGCGAAAGTCTGCGCATTGTGTCATGAAGCCAAAGTCGGCCCGACGATTCTCCGCCGCGGCCTTGATCCCAACTACATCCGCTTCATAGTCCGCCACGGCAACCGTGCCATGCCTGCCTTTCGCGCAGCAGAAATCGATGATGAATCGCTCGCCAAAGTGGCCGAGTACGTCTCGAAGAAATAGCTCGATCGGTAGGGAGGACTCACTCCATGGATATTGATCGACGCAGCCTCATGAAAGGTCTGTTGGCGGGAGGAGCCCTGCTGGCACTCGGCACTCCGTCATGGACGTTTGCGGATCAGCCGGCCCGGAACGTCAGGCGGTGTCTGCTCTTCCTGGGAGACAACAACGTAGACGATCAGTTTGCGGATGGTGTCCGTGCAGCCTGTGCGGAGATCGGGTATGACGAGCTGGAAACGGCGCAGGTGAACGGCGGGCTCCTGTCCGATCCGGACAAGCTGGTCTCGTTACTCGAACAGACGAAAGGAGTGCGCTGGATCGCCGTCATGGACGATGTCAGTGCGGCGGTCTTTCAGGAGCTGGCGCGTGCGGCCGGGGGTCGGCTGCTCTCCGTCGGGTCTCATGTGTCGGGGAGGGACGGCCGTCCGTCGCGGCATGCGTGGCTCGCGGCCTCGGCCGCGCAGGGGGTTGGCGGGCTCTTTGCTGCTCAAGTCGTCAGGACCGGAGTCAGTTGTTCCATCACAGAGAGTTTCATCAAACCATCATCTTTCATGAGCGATCTCACCGGTTGGTCTGCAGCGGGATTTTCCTCCTATCGGTCTGCCGGACCCGAAGCAATTCATATTCACTGTTCGGGGCTTTCGCTTTCACAGGGGCGCCGGCAGCTCGGATGGGACGGGGTAGAAGACTGGACACCTATCCCATCGCAAGTCTGCAAGCGCGAAACCGTCTCATGGCAGTCTCAAGACTGGGTGGAATCCGTGGGGTATGCCGTGGCGGCTTCGGCTCTCGGAGTGAAGGCGGTTCAGGAGTCCTGTTCCGGCCGGGCGTTTGTGCATCGCACCTTCAATCCTGACTCGCTACGACCCGGAGAGCGAATCGTCTCATTCGTCATGGATATCTAGGTCCGAACGCGCAGGAGGAGGACCAGCGATGGCCAGCAAATTTATCGCGTTACCGAAAGGCGTCTCCGAGAAAACCTTCACGGCGGCGATCGCGGAGTTCCGCCGTATCGTGGGTCAGGACTCCGTCCTCGTGACGGCGGAGCAACTCGCTCCTTACATCAAGACCATGATGCCGGTCCCGGACGCCGACCATACTCCGTCTGCCGCCCTCCTCGCCACGACGGTGGAGCAGATCCAGAAGATCGTCGCGGTCTGCAACAAGGACAAAGTCCCGATCTGGATGATCTCGACCGGCCGGAACTTCGGCTACGGGTCCGCGGCGCCGGCCGAACGGGGCCAGGTGGTGCTCGATCTGAAACGGATGAACCGCATCCTGGAAGTCGATCCGGACCTCTGCTTCGCGCTCGTCGAGCCGGGCGTCACGTACAAGCAGCTCTACGATTACATCCAGGAACACAAATACCCGCTGTGGCTCTCCTGTCCCGCGCCTTCCGCCATCGCCGGGCCGACCGGCAATACGCTGGATCGCGGCGTCGGCTATACGCCCTACGGGGAGCATTTCCTGTTTGCCTGCGGGATGGAGGTGGTGCTTGCCAACGGGGAGGTGCTGCGAACCGGTATGGGCTCGCTGCCGAAGTCCAATACCTGGCAGGTCTTCAAGTGGGGGTACGGACCCTATCTGGACGGGATCTTCACCCAATCCAATTACGGCATCGTCACCAAATTCGGATTCTGGCTGATGCCAGCCCCTCCCACGTTCAAGCCCTTCGTGATCCAGTACGAGAACGAAGACGACATCGTGGAGATTGTCGAGACCATCAGACCGCTCCGCATCAGCGGGGTTATTCCCAACGCGGTCGTGATCGCCCATGCGCTGTACGATGCGCCGACGAAGGCCAGGCGGAGCGACTACATGACCGGGCCCGGTGCGATCACCGACGAGGCCGTCCGGCAGTTCTGCGCCAGGCCATCGATGCGCTGGCGATCCGGGGGACCTGCAGCATCGTCGGGGCTCCGGTCTTGGGCACCGAGGCCAGCTTCGATGTGAACGGCGTCATGACCACCGGCAAGCGGATTCTCGGCATCATCGAAGGCGACAGCATACCGGATCTCTTCATCCCGAGTCTCGTCGAACTCTATCAGCAGGGACGTTTCCCGTTCGACAAGCTGGTGAAGTTCTACAGCCTCGACCAAATCAACCAGGCGGCCGAGGACAGCGAGAAAGGTACTACGATCAAGCCGATCGTCCGGCTAGCATAGCCTGCAGGCTGATGTTGCAAATGGCGAGGATGCCCATCCGACTGCCAGGTGGGGAAAGATGCTCTGTGCCGGCGCTCTTTCCGAGCGAGACTGGCGCGGATACCATGTCTGATCACTCATCGAGGGGGAATCCATGCATCTGAGTGTACGATACATCGCATTGTCGACGCTGATCGGCACGCTTCTCATCGGCCCGACTGTCGCTAGCGCGGCGACCGAAACAGAGGATCTTCCGCCAGGACATTCAAAGTTCACCAGCGTTGTCACGAAGAAAGCGGGCGCACTCGTGGTGACGACACCGAACGGCGCGACGCATCAGCTCAACGAGAACATGGCGCGACGTCACGGGCAGAAGCCGTTTAAAGCGGGGGATGAAGTGGTCGTGGTGTTGGATGAGAACAACTACATCGTCGATATGCACCTTAAAGGGAAGGAAGGGACACATCTACAGGTGACCGGCAAGCTCATCCACGTTGGCAGGATGAAAAAGCAAATCAAGTTGCAGACGCCCGACGGCGAGAAAGTGTTTCCGCTGGCGGAGGAAGGACAGAAAACAAAGGGAATGGAAGAAGGCGAGCTGGTCACTGTTGAACTGAACGAAGCAGGAACAGTCATCGATATCCACCGGGCTGACATTGGCGGTGGAAAGCACTGACGGCCCGACAAGAAGGCCAAGATATGTACCCGGCCGCATTCTGTTTAGGGGTCCGGTTCAGAGCGGAGGATCATGATGAAGATTGCATTGATCGGAGCAACGGGGTTCGTGGGATCGGCGCTTCTGAACGAAGCCTTGGATCGCGGCCATGAGGTCACGGCCATCGTTCGGCATCCGGAGAAGTTGAAGCCGCACCAGAAGCTCCGCCCTGTGAAAGGGGATGTGTATGACGCGGATGACGTGGCCCGGTTGGTCACGGGCCACGATGCCGTCATCAGTGCCTTCAATCCCGGCTGGGGCAACCCGGATATCTACAATCTTCAGGTCAAGGGTACGCAGGCCATTATCAATGGCGTGAAGAAGGCCGGCGTCACACGATTGTTGTTCGTGGGAGGCGCCGGCAGTCTTGAAGTGAAGCCCGGCGTCCAGGCCTTGGACCTACCGGGATTTCCTGCCGAGTATAAACAAGGGGCGCTCGCAACGCGGGAGGCTCTGAACATGCTGCGCAAAGAGTCCAGCCTCGATTGGTCTTTCCTCTCTCCTTCAGCCGACCTTTTCCCCGGCCAGCGCACCGGGAATTTCCGGCTCGGTACGGATCAGTTGTTGAAGGATCCGAACGGCCAAAGCCGCATCTCGACACAGGACTATGCCATGGCTATGATCGACGAAGTGGAGCGGCCCGCGCATGTCCGTCATCGCTTCACCGTGGGCTATTAACCAAGGAACGCGGCAGACTCTTCAGCACACAAAAGAGCATCATGCGCCGCGCGTACTGAACACAACGAGGAGGACAACATGAGCGACGTCATCATCACCCCCAATAACAATGGCCCTTATCACGTGAAAGGCAAGTTCAAAATCGTGACCGAGGGAGGCCGGGAAATTGCGTTCGACGGGGACGAGGTCTGGCTCTGCCGTTGTGGCCAGTCGGCGAGTAAGCCGTTCTGCGACGGCGCGCACAAGAAGATCGGATTCAAGAGCAACTTGGACGAGAAGTCGTAACGAAACGAGTGACTTCCCGCCGTCCGTGACCTTGGCTGGCGATGCGGCGGATGGGGCTCTCACAGAGAGTGAAAGGAAATGGGAAGAGAATTGTTACACCGAGTCATTACGCATGCTCGGGTTCGACGGAGGATCAGTCGGAGGTGTGGTCTCGAGCACGAGGAGTGAATGCGAATGAGGAAGCGCTCTGCCGACGCCAACCGGACTCTGTCCATCCGGAACGATGATCATGTCGCCGGACCAGAGAATGCAGCGATCACCCTGGTAGCCTATTGCGATTTTGAATGCCCCTATTGCGGACGCGCCTACCCCATCGTCAAACGACTCCAAGCTCGACTCACGGCGCGCCTGCGGTTCGTCTTTCGCCATTTCCCGCTGAACCATAAACATCCTCTCGCGCAACAGGCTGCGGAGGCTGCAGAGGCAGCGGACGCCCAGGGCCAGTTCTGGGCCATGCACAATCTTCTGTTCGAGCATCAAGATGGCTTGGAGAAAGGCGATCTGTATGCCTATGCGGAATCTCTTGATCTCGATGTCGGGCGGTTTGAACGAGAGTTAGTGGGTCGGGTTCATGAAGAGCGTGTGAATCGGGATGTCAGGAGCGGACGGCGCAGCGGTGTGACCGAAACCCCGACCTTCTTCCTGAACGGCTTCTGTCACACGGACGAGGAGACCTTAGAGCGCCTCGTCATACGCATGAGCGAAGGAGAGCCGCATGAGTGTGTTGTTGAGACACATCGTGCAGATCATTGAGTCGGAACCCATCATCGAGGGTGCGGGCGTCAGGCTCAAGAGGAGTATCGGCACGTCAACTGTCACGATGTGAAACCGACTGGAGGTGAGTTCTGTCACGCGTATGACCGGTATGTGCACGATACGCCAACAGCCCAATGAATGGAGGAATGGCCATGGCGACACAAATCACAATCAATGACCCAGCGAAGGCGAAGATCTATTTCGAGGCGAAGATGGCATTTACCACCGGGCCTGTCGAGCTTGAACGGATGATGAAGAACAACGAGGTCAACGTGGTCGATGTGCGGGCTGCGGAAGACTACGCCGAAGGGCACATCCCCGGCGCGATTAATCTGCCGAAGGATCAGTGGCAGACGTTGAAAGGTTTGCGCAAGGACAAGACCAATGTCCTCTACTGCTATTCCCAAGTCTGTCATCTCGCCGCGACGGCGGCTGTCGAGTTTGCCGGCAAAGGGTATCCCGTCATGGAATTGGACGGTGGATGGCGCTGGTGGAGAGACGACGACTTTCAGATTGAAAAGTAACGAGGTGGCAACGTTCCGCGAGGCGGACCACCCCAGCAACTTTCACACAGCTGGCCTTGAGTCACATGGCTGAAAGGACATTGATGTATGGACAACAAGTCACAAGCTTTGGACCAACCGGTGTTGAATCATATCCAGGAACTCGTGAAAGAAGAACATCGACTGTTCGAGCAGGGTGAGAAAACAACCCTCGGAGATGTCGACAGTCAGAGGTTAGCGAAGGTGCAAGTGGAACTGGACCAATGCTGGGATCTTTTACGGCAACGCCGAGCTCTTCGTGGAGCCGGGATGGATCCGGACAAGGCACAGGTTCGTCCCGCACAGGTGGTCGAGAAGTACGAACAATAGCGACCCTTGTCACAAGACTGTCTTAAGGCAAAACCGCCGTTCGCCTCCGGTGTTCCGTACGTTGTCGCAGCCGGAGCGCGAAAAGATGAACCAACCTGCGTTGGTTACGAATGTTTTGGAACCATGACTGTCGAAGGAGTGATTGATGGCGGACGAACAGTGGACTGAGATCGGAAACGCCGAAGAGCTGAAGCTGAAATCCTTGCAGGAAGTCATGTGCGGTACGACGCCCATCGCCCTCACCTACAAGAACGGGTCGTTTGCCGCGATTTCCGATGCCTGTAACCATGCCGGCGGTCCGCTCGGCGGAGGCACCCTCGACGGCGAGTACGTCGTCTGTCCCTGGCATTACTGGAAATTCCACCGTCAAACCGCGCAAGGGGAACCGGGATACGAACAGGATCAGGTCCCGGCCTATGCGATCAAGATCGAGAACGGCCAGCTCTACATCGATCTGGCTTCGGCCACGAAACGGAAGAGACAGCCGTCCAAGCCTCATCCCCTCGCCCGTCCGATCGTCCGCCAGCCTGGTCCGATCCGCGTGGTGGGGATCTCGACGACGGCGATGACGAAGGAGCATCCGCGCTATAGCACATCGGATGCGTTGCTCGATGCGGCGTTGGAGCATGCAAGGACCGCCCTCCAGCTTGAAACGCAGTGCATCAAGCTCCGCGAGCTGAACTTTCGCGCCTGCGAGGGGTTCTATTCGAAATCGGCCTATGCCTGCACCTGGCCCTGTTCGATTACGCAAATGGATCCGACGGACCAGCTCGATCGCGTGTACGAAGCCATCGTGCATTGGGCCGACGTCATTCTGATCGCGACCCCGATCCGCTGGGGCAATGCCGGCAGTTTGTCTTACAAGATGGTCGAGCGGATGAACTGCATCCAGAATCAGGAAACCATCGCGAACAAACATCTGCTCAAGAATAAAGTCGCGGCCTTCATCATCATGGGCGGGCAGGACAATGTCCAGGGCGTGGCCGGTCAACTCATGACGTTTTTTTCAGAAGTGGGATGCCAATTCCCGCAATTTCCCTTCATCGCCCATTCTCGGGGGTGGAGCGCGGAGGATATGGAGCGAAACGTCACCGAGGTGCAGAACAGCAAGGAACTCCGGGAGGGGGCGCAGGAGCTGGTGGCAAGGGCGGCGGCCATGGCGAGGCTGATGGTCGAAGGACAGCTGCCTGAGCATCCCCTGGCGCGCGGCGGCCGTAAGGCGCACCAACTCGACAGCGAGCCGACCGGCTGACGCGTCAGCGAGGGTCCTCTTCGCTCACCGGAGCCCGTGATTGAGCGAGAACTGCGCCGTTGCGTCCTGATGGGACCGGGGGCATACTAATCCCCATGGACGAGAGCCCACCCACACAGACCATACAGCTGGACAGCGCACAATACTGTGCCCTGCTGAAAGTGGCCGAGGCCATCGCGGCTCATCATGATCTCTCTTCATTGTTTCGGGATCTCGCCCACCGCCTGCCGGCGTTGACTCCGTTTGATTTCATCGGTCTGGTCCTCCATGACCCGGCGAAAAATATGATGAAGGTCCACGTGTTGGAAACGGCGGCCGCCCAGCCACACGCGACCCGACTCGACGGCCTTGAGCTGCCGATTGAGGAATCTTCAGCCGGCTGGGTCTGGACGCACCAACAACCCTTGATTATTCCCTCGCTGGCCGAAGAAACCAGATTTACGATGGGCATGACGGCGCTCCGGGGGATCGGCGTCGAGTCCGTCTGTCTGCTGCCCTTAACGACCGCCAGGCGTCGTCTGGGGGCGATCGGATTCGGAAGCCTGAAACCTTCCGCCTTCAGCGATGCCGACGCGGACTTTCTCAAACAGGTCGCCGCGCAGATTGCGGTGGCCGTTGAGAGCGCGTTGCATTATGAACAGGCACAGAAGGCGCAGCGCGAATTGGCGCGTGAGCGGGATCGGCTGCAGCTCCTGCTTGAGACGAACAACGCCGTCGCAACGCATCTGGAATTGCGAGACCTGTTCGACTCGATCACCGTCAGCATCCGGCGCGTGTTGAAAGCGGACGTCATCAGCTTGACGCTCTTGGATCCTGAACAGAACCAACTGAAACTCTATGCTCTGGACTTTCCCGGATCTAACGGATTGATCGAGGAAGGGACTACCTGCACCCTCTGCGGCTGTCCCGCGACCACGGCGATCACGCAGCGGGAACCGGTCGTGCTGAGCCGACTGGAACTCGATCAGTCGGAGAGCACGGTTTCCAGACGTCTCGTGGCCGAAGGAGTCAAGTCGGCCTGCTGTGTTCCGCTGCTGTTGCGGGATCGGACGCTCGGGGCCCTGAACATCGGCAGTCTTCAGGAAGGCGCTTTCACCCGGGAGGACGCCGAGATGTTGAGCGAGGTGGCCAAGCAGATCGCGCTGGCTGTGGCCAATTCACTGGCCTATCGCGAGATTGCCACTCTCAAGGACAAGCTGGCGAAGGAAAAGCTGTATCTGGAGGAGGAAATCCAGACCGGATACAACTTCGAGGAAATCA
This sequence comes from Nitrospira sp., assembly GCA_035310605.1. Lineage (GTDB taxonomy): Bacteria > Nitrospirota > Nitrospiria > Nitrospirales > Nitrospiraceae > Nitrospira_C. The sequence goes on from DATGEA010000038.1 coordinate 11,376, forward strand.
TCGGCGACAGCCAGGCATTGAAACGGGTGCTCAAACAGGTTCAGACCGTGGCGGCCACCGATTCCACGGTCCTGATTCTCGGAGAAACAGGCAGCGGAAAGGAACTGGTCGCGCGGGCGCTTCATAATCTGAGCAACCGGCGCGAACGGACCTTCGTCAAGCTCAATTGCGCTGCGATCCCGACGGGCCTGCTCGAAAGCGAACTCTTCGGCCATGAAAAAGGCGCCTTCACCGGAGCGATCGCGACGAAGCTCGGCCGGTTTGAATTGGCGGACCGCGGATCCCTTTTCCTCGACGAAGTCGGCGAGATTCCGCTGGAACTGCAAGTCAAGCTGCTCCGGGTGCTTCAAGAGCAGGAGTTCGAACGGCTGGGCAGCACGAAAACGGTCCGCGTCAACGTCCGCGTGATCGCCGCGACGAACCGCGATCTGGCGCAGCTGGTGGAAGACAAGGGATTCCGCAGCGATCTGTACTACCGGCTCAACGTGTTTCCGGTCACCGTCCCGCCGTTGCGCGAGCGCGCAGAAGACATACCCGCGCTTGTCCGACACTTCGCCCAGAAGTTCGCCCAGCGAATGAAGAAGCACATCGAGACGATTCCATCCGAGGCCATGAAGGCGCTGCAGGAGTATTCGTGGCCGGGCAACGTACGGGAACTCGAAAACTTTATCGAGCGAGCGGTGATCCTGACGCATGGCTCGGATCTGTTTATCCCGATTACCGAGTTAAAGCGGACGCCGAACAACACGACGTACGCTGCGACCGCGACGCTCGAGCAGGCTGAACGCGAACATATCCTGCGAACCCTTCGTGAAACACAATGGGTCATCGGAGGCTCGTCAGGCGCCGCTGCCAGGCTCGGCATGAAACGCACCACCCTCCAATCCAAGATGCAGAAGCTGGGCATTTCCCGCTCTCAGTGATGCCGATATTTCGGCACCGTGCCTGTCTCTCGGCAACTTGATCTCGTCACTTAGGTCATGCTCTCCTTCGTAAACCTCCGGTTCACCATTCTATCCAATTGTTATTGTTGACCTATCTCGATGATTCCCGCAATCAGATGCTGTGGAACGGCCCTTGCCAATGTCACTCACTACTGAAACTGATTATTTTGGAAAGCCGGCTCCGGAGGAGATGATGAGGACAGCCAGAACAATCTCTGAACCGACGAATATCGGAGATCTCAACCTCAAGAACCGGATAATCAGGGCTCCCATGACGAGGAGCCGGGCCGGTGCGAGCGACCGCGCGAATCGCTTGCTCAGCGCCGGAGGCGCGGATCTCGTCGAGCGATTCAGGCTGGACGCCCCGCTCACCGCGCCGGATGCTGCGACCTTCTACACCCCGGGATCAAGGGGGTATACCGATTATCCGATGCTCGGCGGGGAGGCCTTTGTGGGTGCCGTTGCGGGCAAGAGTGCGTTCGCTGAAGACATGACAAGAGGCTCGTCATGAACGAGACCATTGAATTCTTAACCCAATACGGCGCGCTGGTATTGTTCGTCGTTGTGTTTATCGAGCAGATCGGGTTGCCGTTGCCGGCGATCCCGGTCCTTGTTGCGGCCGGAGTGCTGGCCGGAGCCGGACACCTGAATCTGTGGCTTGCGGCAGGCGTGACCGTGCTCGGCGCGCTCGCGGCGGACTGGATCTGGTACGACCTCGGTCGCCGGCGAGGCCGCCAAGTCCTGGGTCTGCTGTGCCGCATCGCGCTGGAGCCTGATTCCTGCGTGCGACAGACCGAGGATTTCTTTCTCAAGCACGGCCCGTACTCGCTCGTGCTGGCGAAATTCATTCCCGGTTTGAGCACGATCGCGCCGCCTCTCGCGGGTATCGTGGGATTAGCCGCTCCTCTCTTCCTGCTGTACGACGGGCTCGGTGCGGTGATCTGGGCTTTGTCCGGTTTGGGACTCGGCTATGCGTTCAGCGATGAGCTCGAGCAGGCTGTCAGCTATACAGAACAGCTCGCACCGGTCGCCACGATCGCCGTCCTCGTTGTCCTGACGGGGTACATTGCCTACAAGGCTGTTTCCCGTCGCCGGCAGCTCCGCAACGTGCCTCGTATTACGGTCGAGCAGCTGACGCAGAAACTCGAGACGGAAGAGCCTCCCCTGCTGATCGACGTGCGGCCACGGGCCAGGGCGGAGGCGGAACCGGGGATCCCCAGCGCGTTGCTGATGTCGTTGGACGAACTGGCTCTCCGCCACCATGAACTGCCCCGCCATCGTGATCTGGTGGTGTACTGCGGCTGCCCGGAGGATGTGGCGAGCGCCCAAGGTGCGCTCCTGTTGCAGAAGAAGGGGTTCACACGCGCCTGGCCGTTGGCGGGCGGAATCGAGGCCTGGCGGAGACACAGCGGAACGGGCGCAGGCCGGGATTATGTGGCAAGCCGCCCGGTGGCCTCTGGCATGCGGGCGTGATGAGGACGGCATGTTGAAGATTACACCGCATCAGACTCCGGACTCGATGCAGCTTGTGCTGGAAGGCCGCCTTGCCGGGCCTTGGGTGAAAGAGCTCGAGCGTGCCTGGGGAGGAATCAAAGACACCGCCGGCAGTCCTCTCGTCGTGGACTTGACGGGCGTTACGTTCATCGATCAGGAAGGCAAGGCTCTCTTGGGCAACATGTGGCAGGAAGGTGCGGAGCTGCTCGCGGCCGGATGTTGCTCGAGGTCCATCGTGGCGGACATCACGTCGACAGGTCGAACCGCCTCTCGTTCGCGTCGAGTGCCTTGATGGTCATGACTTGCTAAGCGGGTTGTCCGACCACTAAGATTGCGCCGGAAAGCATCCATGGAGGGCCTCAGTCCTTGATCACAAGAACGAAAACGCCGCTGATGACACGACAGGAATGCACTGCGAGCCTTGTCCTCTTGATCGTCCTGGCCACTCTGTCCGGCTGCAAGCAAGAGGCGGCCTCCACGCCGGCCCGCCCGATCCCGGAGGTCCCGGTGGTCACCGTGTCCCCCCAAACGATGCCGGACGAACCGGAATTCATCGGGCAAACGGAGGCCTCGCGTCCGGTGGAAATCCGATCCCAGGTGACGGGCATCCTCAAGCAGCGGTTCTTTGCCGAGGGGCGTGACGTCAAGCAGGGCGACCGGCTCTATCAGATCGATCCGGTCCCGTTCAAAGCGGCCGTGAGCAGCGCGAACGCCAAGGTGGCACAGGCGGAGGCGCGGCTGGTCCAGGCCCGGCAGAACTTGGCGCGCGTGAAACCGTTGCTGGCGGAACAGGCGGTGAGCCAGAAGGATGTGGATGATGCGGTGGCGGAGGAACTTGCGGCGAAAGCCTCGCTGGAGGCGGCCAAAGCCGATTTGGTGAAGGCCAGGTTCGACCTCGACAACACGCTCATCACCGCGCCCATCAGCGGGCGGATCGAACGCAGCCGGCTCTATGAAGGGCGCCTCATTTCCGCACAGACCGACCTGCTGACCACGATCCATCAGCTCGACCCGATGTACGTAAACGCCAGCGCCCCGGAAACATTCGTGCTCAAACGGCTCAGGGAGCGGGCAGCCAAGCGGATACAGGGCGCGAGCCTCTATGAGCTGCGCGGAGTTATCACTTTTTCTGACGGCAGCATCTATCCCCATGAAGGCAAGCTGGACTTGCTCGAAGTGGGTGCGCGCACGACCACGGGGACCAGGGACTTTCGTGTCACCTTCCCCAACCCAGACAACGTCCTGTTTCCGGGGCAGTTCGTGAAGGTGCGCATTTTAGGGTCCGTCAGAACTGGTGTCATTCTGGTTCCGCAAAGTGCGGTTCAGCAAGGGCCCAAGGGTCCCATCGTTTTTGTGGTCGGAGCGGACAATAAGGTGGAGATCCGCGAGGTCCTGGCGACATCCTGGCGCGGCAGTCAATGGTCGATTGAAGAGGGATTGCGCGAAGGAGAACAGGTGATCGTGGAAGGGCTCCACCTGATTGCGCCTGGTGCGCCGGTGCGCCCGGTTCCTTACAAAGCCGGCGACCAGGCTTCCGGCGGTCAGCTGGCGGGCGCGAAGGCGGAGCCGGCGAAATGATTTCGCATTTCTTTATCGACCGGCCGATCTTCGCTTCGGTCCTCTCCATCGTCATCGTCGTCGTCGGGTTGGTGGCCTTAAAAGCCCTGCCTATCGCCCAGTTTCCGGAAATCACCCCGCCGGTCGTCCAGATCGACGCGGATTATCCGGGCGCGAGCGCGGAAGTGATCGCGGATTCCGTCGCGCGCCCGATAGAAGTGCAGCTCCCCGGCATCGACAACCTGCTCTACTACGACTCTACCAGCACCAACGACGGCCATATGACCATCAAGCTCACGTTCGAGATCGGGACGAACGTGGACATCGCTCAAGTGCAGACCCAGAACCGCCAGAAGTTGGCCGAGCCGCAGTTGCCACCCGAAGTGGTCCGCCAGGGCATCTCGGTCAAAAAAGTTTCGCCGGATTTACTGGCGGTGGTGGCCCTCAGCTCCAATGACCCGACGCAGGACACCATCTTTCTGTCCAATTATGCCATCTTGCGCGTGATCGATAATCTCAAACGACTGAAGGGCGTGGGCGATGCGCTGGTGTTCGGAGGACAGAATTATTCCATGCGCTTGATCCTGGACCCGACCAGGATGGCTCAATTGAGCCTCACCCCGACGGACATCGCGAACGTCGTCCGCGAGCAGAACAGGGATTTCCCCGCCGGGACGATCGGCCGTGAGCCGGCGCCCAAAGGCACCGAACTCACGATCCCGGTCATCACCCAGGGCCGCCTCACCGACGTGAAGGACTTCGAGGAGATGATCGTGCGGGCGCTCCCGAACGGCTCGATGGTTCGCCTGAAGGATGTGGCCAGGGTGGAGTTGGGAGCCCAGTCCTATTCGCTTGAGGGCCGATGGAACGGCAAGCCGAACGTGTTTCTCCTGACCTTCCTGTCGCCCGGAGCCAATGCGCTCGATACCGTGAAACGGGTGCGGAAGGAAATGGAGGAGGTGTCCAAGAGTTTTCCGCCCGGAGTCTCGTACGATGTTCCGTACGACACGACCAGGTTCATCGAAGTGTCCATTAAAGAAGTGATCAAGACCCTGGCGGAGGCGATGGTCCTGGTCATCCTCGTCGTGTATCTGTTCCTCCAGAGCTGGCGTGCAACGTTGATTCCGGGCGTGGCCGTGCCGGTCTCCCTGATCGGCACGTTTGCCGGCATGCAGGCGCTCGGATTTTCGATCAATACCCTCACGCTCTTCGGCATGGTCCTCGCCATAGGAATGGTGGTGGATGATGCGATCGTGGTGGTGGAGAACGTCGAACGGCACATGGGGGAGGGTCTGTCGCCGAAGGCGGCTGCAAAGAAGGCCATGGAAGAGGTGACCGGACCGGTCATCGCCATCGTGCTCGTCCTCTGCGCCGTGTTCGTACCGGTCGGATTTCTGGGCGGGATTACCGGCGAGCTCTACAAGCAATTCGCGATCACCATCGCGATCTCCGTGATTATCTCCGGCCTGACCGCCCTCACGCTGAGCCCGGCCCTCTGCTCTCTCGTGCTGAAGCCCGGTCACAGCCAGCGCAAGGGTTTTTTCGGATTGTTCAATCGCTTCTTCGGAGGGACACAGGCCCGTTATATCGCCGTTGCCGGAACCATCCTCAACCGCTCGGTCCTGTCGTTGGTGCTCTTTGCGATCATCGGCCTGTTTGCCCTCGGCCTCTTCAGGACAATTCCTTCCAGTTTCTTGCCGGACGAAGATCAGGGGTACTTCATTACGATCGTCCAGCTTCCCGACGGTGCATCCAAGCAACGGACCGATGTGGTGCTGACCAAAATCGAAAACTACTTCCTGTCCGTGCCGGCCATTCATTCGACCGATGCATTGGCCGGCCAGAACTTCGTCTTCGGCACCAGAGGCCCGAACGCCGCGACGATGTTTCTTCCCCTCCGGCATTGGGATGAGCGGGAAGGACCGCAGAACCATGTGAAGGCCTTGATCGGCGCCGCCTATGGAGAATTTGCGAAAATCCCCGAGGCGCTGATTTTGGCGTTCAACGCTCCCTCAATTAGAGGCCTCGGGGCCACCGGCGGCTTTTCTCTCCAAGTCCAGGATCCCAGCGGAGGAGACTTCAACAAGTTTGCCGGCGTCACTCAACAATTTCTCGCCAAAGCCAGACAGCATCCGGCGATCGGGGCGATCGGCACCAGCTTTCGAGTGAGCGCGCCCAGACTCTTTGCCCATGTGAACAGAGAGCGGGCCAAATCGCTCGGGGTGCCCATTTCCGAGGTGTTCGACACGCTGCAGGCCTACTTCGGGAACCTGTATGTGAACGACTTTTTGAAGTTCGGGCGCGTGTATCGCGTCCAGACGGAGGCGGACGCGCAGTACCGCTCGACGCCTGAGGATATTTCGAAGATTTACGTCCGGGCCGTGACCGAGCAGGGGCAGACCATGATCCCGCTTGAAACGGTGGTCACCACGGAGTTCACCAGCGGGCCAGATCCGGTCACGCACTTCAATGGCTACAATACGGCTCTCGTGTTGGGTGCCGCAGCGCCCGGGTACAGTTCCGGGCAGGTGCTCGATGCGCTGGAGCAGGTGGGACGGGAAGTATTGACTCCCCAGGGCTACGGGATCGACTGGAGCGGCATTTCGTACCAGGAGCGGATCGTCGGCCGGCAATCGCTTTATGCCTTCGCCTTCGGCTTGCTGATGGTCTTCCTGGTTCTGGCAGCCCAATACGAAAGCTGGTCGGTGCCGTTCGCCGTGATCCTCGCCGTGCCGTTCGGGATCTTCGGGGCTCTGTCCGCCGTGTGGGTCCGCGGCATGTCCAACGACATCTACTTCCAGATCGGACTGGTCACGCTGATCGGGCTCTCCGCGAAGAACGCGATTCTGATCGTGGAGTTTGCCAACAAACGCTACGAGGCCGGGCAGCCGCTGTTCGATTCGGCGATCGAAGCGGCCCGGCTCCGCTTCCGTCCGATCGTGATGACCTCGATGGCCTTTATTTTGGGCGTCGTGCCGCTGGTCTTCGCCACCGGCGCCGGCGCGGCCAGCCGCAACTCGATAGGCACCGGCGTGTTCGGCGGGATGCTCGCGGCGACGTTTCTCGCGATTCTTTTCGTGCCGCTCTTTTTCACGTTGGTCCGGAGGCTGTCCGAGCGAATCGGCGGCCGGCGGCCGGCCGCCGCTCGGCCGGCCGGGTCAACGCCGCAAGAAGGAGGAGCGTTCTGATGCGCAGACTGCCTGTCGGCCTGCTGGCGATCTTCCTTGCGTCCTGCGCGGTGGGACCGGACTACGAACGTCCGAAATCCACCTCGCCCGAAGCATTCCGCATGGCGGAGGCCGAGAAAGCCGCCGCCTCCATCGCGAATTTGCCCTGGTGGGAGCTGCTGAAGGATGAAGAGCTGCAGAAACTCATTCGCATCGCATTGGAGGAGAACAAGGACTTGCAGCGAGCCGTTGCCTCCGTGGAGGAATTCCAGGCGCGGCTCTTCATCGCGAGAACGGATTTTGCGCCCCAGATGAGTGCGACGGCGAATGTCCCTGCGTTCGGCCGGAAATCGAATTTCCTGTTCCCCGGCTTCCCCAACCCCTTCAACTATTATCTGCAGGGTAATCTGTCCTGGGAACTCGACATCTGGGGCCGCATCCGCCGGTCGAACGAAGCGGCCCGGGGAGACCTGCTCGCGCGGGAGGAAGGCCGGCGCGCCGTCATTCTCCAACTTGTCGGCGGTGTGGCCGAAGCCTACTTCGACCTGCTGCAGTTCGATATGCAACTCGATATCGCCCGACGAACATTGAAATCCTGGGAGGAGTCGGTCCGTATCGCCCAGGCCAGGCTTCGCCAGGGGATGATCTCCAAGCTGGATGCCGACCAATTCGAAGCGGAGCGGGCGAATGCGGCGGCGCGGGCGGCCGAGTTCGAACGACAGATGGTTCAAAAAGAGAATCAGTTGAGCGTGCTCTTGGGCCGCGCCCCGCACCAGATTCCGCGGGGACGCTCTCTGACAGAACAGGTGATGCCTCCGGCCGTGCCGCCGGGACTTCCCTCCGAACTCTTGCAGCGCCGTCCCGATATCGTGCAGGCCGAGCAGAATCTTGCCGCGGCGACGGCGCGGATCGGCATCGCCAAGGCGGACCGGTTCCCCAAACTCAGCATCACCGGAATCCTCGGCGTGGCCAGCCCCCATCTGTCACGCCTCATTGCCGACGAGACCGCCTTCGGCGTGGCAGGACCCAGCCTGACCGGCCCGCTGCTCAATGCGCAGATCCTGGGATTTCAGCAGGAGGCGAACGAGGCGCAGGCCCGCCAGGCGATTGCGCAGTACGAGCAGTCGATTCTCGTCGCGTTTCGCGAAGTCGAAGATGCACTGGTGGCCGTGCGCACCGTGCGCGAACAACGGGAGGCGCAGGTCCAGCAGGTTGAGGCGCTCCGTTCGGCTCTGCGGCTGGCCAATATGCGATATAAAGGAGGTCTCGCCAATTATCTCGATGTGCTCATTGCTCAACGGAACCTTTTTGAGGCGGAACTGGCGCTTACCGGTACCCATCGCCTTCATCTGGTTTCGATCGTCCAGTTGTACAAGGCGCTCGGCGGGGGATGGACGCCGGACATGGACCGCGTGAAGGAAGACGGGAAAGGATGACCTCGGGCATGGAGAAACCGGCCCAGACGGATGCTCCGATTCACGAGCTCCTCGCTCGACGGTGGAGTCCTCGCGCGTTTGATGAGCGACCGATCGAACCGGAGAAGTTGGCGAGTCTGTTCGAGGCGGCCCGTTGGGCTCCTTCATCCAACAATGAACAGCCCTGGCGGTTTCTTGTCGCGACCAGGGAACAGGGGGGTGAATACGACCGGCTCCTTGACTGTCTGCTGGAAGGCAACCGCAAATGGGCTTATCGTGCGCCGGTATTGATTCTGTCGGTCGCGAGCATGCATTTTGTGGATGGTGCCAAAGCGAACCGGCATGCCTATCACGACACGGGAATGGCGGCGGAAAACCTGGTGCTGCAGGCCACGGCGTCGGGACTCTTCGCCCACCAGATGGCCGGGTTCAACGTCGAGAAGGCGCGGGCGGATTTCAATATTCCTCAAGGGTTCGAGCCGGTGGCCATGATCGCCGTCGGGTATGCGGGCGATTCGCAGGTGCTTCCGGACTATTTGAAGCAGCGTGAACTGGCGCCCCGCCAGCGCAACCCGGTCTCCACATTTGTCTTTTCCGGGGACTGGGGCAAACCCTCACCTCTCGTTCGATAGCCCCATGGCGACCAAAACGCCGGCGACACAACATCTCGTACGGGTCGATCCGGTGATGCGCCGGCTTATTCGCGACATCGGTCCCTGTACACTGGCGCCACGCGTCTGCCGGTCTCCGTTCGAATCGCTGGCCCGCGCTGTTGCCTACCAGCAGCTCCACGACAAAGCCGCCGAAAGCATTCTTCGCCGCTTTATCGCGCTCTTCCCCGGCTGCCGCTTTCCTCGTCCAGACGAAGTTCTTGCAACGAATGTTCGAGCCCTGAGACGCACGGGCTTTTCCCGTGCGAAGGTCGCCGCGCTACGCGATCTTGCCGCCAAAGTGCTCGACGAGACCGTGCCCACGAATCGCACGATCAAGAGGCTCGATGACGATGAGATCGTCGAGCGACTCATCGAGGTGCGCGGGATCGGACGCTGGACGGTCGAAATGCTGCTGATTTTCCAACTGGGCCGTCCGGATGTGCTTCCGGTGGACGATTTCGGGGTGCGGAACGGGTTTCGTATCGCATATGGACGTCGCACGATGCCGACGCCGAAGGAAGTGCGAGGGTTCGGAGAGCGCTGGAAACCCTATCGCACTGTCGCCTCCTGGTATCTGTGGCGTGCGGCCGACCGTTCGAAGAACGGGAAGGCGGCTCCAGGCGTCACCATATAAAGATAAAGGCTGGTTCAATGGCTGACCGGAACAAACGGCTCACTACCAATGTCGGGGGCAATTTTTATGTCGATGCCACCTGTATCAACTGCGACACCTGCCGGCAGCTGGCACCAGCGAGTTTCGAAGAGGCCGGCGAGTATTCGTCGGTCATGCGTCAACCGCAAGGCGATGAGCAAATGCATCAGGCGTACCAGGCTCTGCTCGCCTGTCCGGTCGGTTCGATTGGAACAGAACAGAGCGATCATGCGCGAGTGCAGGCGGCGATGGCGAGTTTCCCTCTGCGCCTCGACGAGCACGTGTACTATTGCGGGTTCAATTCGGAGAAATCGTTCGGAGCCAACAGCTACTTCGTCGAGCATCCGGGCGGCAATTGGCTGATCGATTCGCCCCGGTATATCAAACATCTTGTCGAGGCGTTCGAGCAACGGGGTGGCATCAGGTGCATCTTCCTGACCCATGAGGACGACGTGGCGGACGCGGCGAAGTATGCAAAACGGTTCGGGGCCCAGCGGATCATTCACCGGGCTGATGCGCAGGCGATGCCGGACGCGGAATGGATCGTGGACGGCGACGGGACGGTCCCGCTCGCGCCGGAGTTTCACATGATTCCGGTTCCGGGCCACACACCCGGGAGCAGCGCGCTGCTCTACGCCGGGCGGTTCCTGTTTACGGGCGATCATCTGTGGTGGGAGCCGGAGAGCCGACAACTGGGTTCGCCGAGAGAGCTTGTCTGGAGCCATGACCGGCTCATACGCTCCCTCGAAAACCTGCTCGACCATCGGTTCGAGTGGGTTCTTGCCGGGCACGGGGATCGCGTTCATTTGAGCCCGGAGGAGCTTCGAACGAAGCTCCTGGAACTACTCGAACGGCGTCGAACGGCTGTGCGCGCACAGGTCCAGTGAGGAAAGGATCGGGATGGCGTCTCTCAGCGGAAAGGTCGCAATTGTGACGGGGTCGTCCAGCGGGATCGGGCGCGCTATTGCGGAGCGCATCGCCGGAGACGGCGCAATCGTGGTCGTGAATTATGCCAGGAGCCATGAGAAGGCACAGCAAGTGGTCGCGGGTATTCAGGCCCAGGGGGGCAGGGCCATTGCCATCCAGGCCGACATGAGCCGGGTGGCCGATGCGCGACGGCTCGTGGACGAGACAATGAGGCACTTCGGACGTCTGGACATTCTCGTGAACAACGCCGGGAAGTTCATGCCGAAGCTGCTCGCGGACACGTCCGAAGCGGAATTTGACCAGGTGTTCGGGTTGCACGCAAAGGGACCATACTTTGCCATGCAGGAGGCCGCCAAGATCATGAAGGACGGCGGACGGATCGTAAATGTTTCGACCGTCGGGACGCAGAAGACGTTTTATGGAGCGACAGCGCATCTCGGCAGCAAGGCCGCACTGGAACAGTACACAAAGGGTTTGGCGCTGGAGTTGGCCCCGCGAGGCATTACGGTGAATACCGTCTCACCTGGTATCACGGACACGGGGGTGCTGACGGAGCACTATCGGCAATTTGGGATGCAAGCGTCGCCGTTCAAACGGCTCGGGACGCCGAAAGATATTGCCGATGTAGTGGCCCTTATCTTGAGCGAGGACGCGCGGTGGCTGACAGGGCAGAATATCCAGGCCGGTGGCGGCATGGTCATGTGACAGGAAGTTGAAACAAACCGCCAGCGGCGTGCTCGCCCGCTGCGGTCGTCATCGCGGATCGGCGCGTCCCGGCACGCCGGGGCGGGGCGGGTGTAAACAGCGGCCTTTTTGAACATCCTGGTAGGGAGGAAGATGATGAGCGAGAAGAAAATCATTGCGGTGGTCGGTGCGACTGGAGCGCAAGGAGGAGGACTCGTCAGGGCGATCGTGAGCGATCCGGGCAGCGGCCTCGTGGCGCGAGCGTTGACCAGAGACGTGAATTCGGACAAGGCGAAAGCTCTGGCCCGGCTCGGGGTCGAAGTTGTGGCGGCCAATTTGGATGACATCGAGAGCCTGAAGCGGGCCTTTGCGGGTGCCCACGGCGCATTCTGTCTGACCAACTTCTGGGAGCACTTGTCGCCTGAAAAGGAATACGCGCAGGTGAAGACCCAGGCAGAAGCCGCGAAGCAGGCCGCGGTGCCACATGTGGTCTGGTCGACGCTGGAGGATACGCGCAAATGGGTGCCGCTTTCGGACAATCGCATGCCGACGCTCATGGGCAAATACAAAGTCCCACACTTCGATGCGAAGGGCGAGGCCGATCAGGAGTTCACCAAGCTCGGCGTCCCGACCACGTTTCTTCTCACATCGTTCTACTGGGACAATCTCATCTTCTTCGGCATGGGGCCGAAGAAGGGGCCGGACGGCACGCTGGCGTTTACCCTCGCGATGGGCGATAAGAAACTGCCGGGCATTGCCGCCGAGGACATCGGCAAGTGCGTGCTCGGCATTTTCAAAAAGGGCAAGGAGTACATCGGCAAAAGGGTCGGCATCGCCGGCGAGCATCTGACCGGCGCAGAAATGGCCGCGGCCATGACAAAAGCATTCGGCCAAACGGTGCGGTATAACGCCGTGACGCCGGAGCAGTATCGAGGATTCGGCTTTCCCGGTGCCGACGATATCGGGAACATGTTTCAGTTCAAGAGCGATTTCCATGAAGCGTTTTGCGGACCGCGCAATCCGTCCGTGGCGCGCAGCTTGAACCCTTCGCTTCAGACGTTCGAGACCTGGCTGGCGCAGAATAAATCGCGCATCGCCCTTTCATAACCACAAGAAGGAGTCACGATGGCACGACAGAACGTATCGACGGGTGGTCCCTGGGAAGGCAAGATCGGGTACTCGCGCGCGGTGCGGGTCGGCTCGTCGGTGCAGGTCTCCGGATCGACGGCGATGACTCCCTCCGGGCTCGTCGGCAAGGGCGATCCTTATGCGCAGACGATCCAAACATTCAAAACGATCGAAGCCGCGCTCGCGCAAGTCGGGGCCTCGCTGAACGATGTCGTCAGAACCCGCATCTACATGGCCAACATCGATCAATGGCAGGAGGTCGGCCGTGCACACGGTGAGATTTTCGGGAACATCCGGCCTGCGACAACCATGGTCGAAGTGAAGCGGTTGATCGATCCGGACATGCTGGTCGAAATCGAAGCGGATGCCATCATCTCCGCCTGACCGGCACAGCACCATGTCGAACCGCCTGTTCAACTGGATCGATCGCAATATTCTCTCGTTAGGCCGGGAGATGCGGCTGTCTTATCTGCCGCCGCTCATGGTCTACGTGGCCTACGGTATCTCAGGTCTCACCGGGATTGTCGGGACGTTTTTCGTCAAAGACTACCTGGGCCTCTCCGCCTCGTTTCTGGCCGCGCTCGGCTTCTGGGCCGGCATTCCCTGGGCGCTTAAAATGCCAATCGGTCACACCGTCGATCTATTTTGGCGCTGGAAAAGCTGGCTCGTCGGTTGCGGCGCCCTTCTGCTGGCCGCGAGTCTCGGCATTATGGCCGCGCTGATCGGCAATCGCGAGGCGATGACCGCGATCATGCCTGCGGAAGTATGGTACGTGCTGAGTGTACTCCTTGCCCCGGTCGGATACGTGATTCAAGACGCCGTCGCGGACGCGATGACGGTCGAAGCGGTTCCTCGTGTGGATGAACAGGGCCGACCCTTCGATGAGGCGATGCGCAAACTGATGCACACGACGATGCAGACCCTCGGTCGCGTCGCGATTGTCGGAGGCGGCATCATTGTGGCGATGATCAACGTCTACGTCTTCACGGGGGTGGAGGGACTGCCTGAAGCAGAGATCGTCCGGCTGTACAAACAGGTCTATCTGATGGCGCTGGTCATTCCGTTTGTCTCGGTGCTCGGTGTCGGAATGGCGTGGATGCTGCGGCGGCAACAGAAGCGCCGCCTGATCCGGCAGGGCTTTTCTTACGAGCAAGCCGAGCAGATGGTGACCGTGCGTGACGCCTCAAGCGAGTCGACGAAGCCGAATTGGTGGATTCTCGGCGGAAGCCTGGCGTTCGCGCTGTTTACCCTGACGGTCGGATTGGGCGGCCTCCCCTATCGTGAAGAGATCGTTTTCGTCGGGTCGATGACGATCGTGTTGTTCCTGATGGCCAGGCTCGTGCAGGAACTGGAGCCGGACAAACGATTCACGTTGGTCGGGACGGCCGTCGTCGTCTTTATCTTCCGGGCGATTCCAGGGACCGGGCCTGGGACCACTTGGTGGATGATCGACCAGCTGAAGTTCGATCAACAGTTTCTCTCGGTCCTGTCGTTGATCGGGAGTACGCTCACGCTGGCCGGCATGTTCATCTTTCGGCGCTTCATGGCCGAACGGTCCATCGCCTATGTGGTGGGATTTCTCACCGTGATCGGGACCATTCTCACTGTTCCGATCGTGAGCATGTTCTACGGGCTCCACGAATGGACCGCACGAATGACCGGCGGAGTCGTGGATGCGCGGTTCATTGCCTTGATCGATACGGCGCTGGAATCCCCGCTCGGTCAGATTTCGATGATCCCGATGCTGGCCTGGATCGCGAACAGCGCGCCGGCGAATTTGAAAGCCACGTTCTTTGCGGTGATGGCATCGTTTACCAATCTCGCCCTGTCCTTGAGCCAGCTCGGCACGAAGTATCTGAATGAGATCTTCGTCGTCACGCGGGAAGTCCGCGACCAGGCTTCAGGGGCCGTCCTGATCCCTGCCGACTACAGCCAGCTCGGCTTGCTCCTCATCTGGCAATTACTGCTCGGTCTCGCCCTTCCCTTTGTCGCGATTATGTTTGCGAAGGTTACCCGCTTTAAGAGCGCGTAGCCGTCTTTTAAGCCGCTGAACCGCTGGCATCCCCTTGACATGTGCGGTATCATGAGCATCTATAAAGACGCTGGATTGGAACGGAAGAGC
>DATGEA010000039.1:0-2583 GCA_035310605.1 Nitrospira sp.
CGGAGGAGAGCTTCCTACGCCTCCGCCGATGCCTCCAGGTCCTCATGGACGGCCGGATCAGAGCGCCGGCTCCGGCGTCATTCTCGATCCAAGCGGCTACATTGTGACGAACAATCACGTCGTGGAGGGAGCCACACAGATTACCGTCACCCTCAGCGACCGTCGCGAATTTGCCGCCAAGGTCGTCGGCACCGATCCGAAGACGGATTTAGCTGTCGTGAAGATCGAGTCCAAAGACCTTCCGGCATTGAAGTGGGCGGAGTATGAAAAGCTTCAGGTCGGCGATCTGGTGTTGGCCATCGGCAGTCCGTTCGGGTTGAGTTCGACGGTCACGCTCGGCATTATCAGTGCCCTCGGTCGCGGGAACGTCGGCATCGCCGATTACGAAGATTTCATTCAGACCGATGCCGCCATCAACCCCGGCAACTCGGGCGGGGCCCTGATCAACATGAATGGAGAGCTCATCGGCATCAACACCGCGATCTTCTCCAGAACCGGCGGGTCCGAAGGCATCGGGTTTGCCATTCCCAGCAGCATTGCGGTGGACATCGTCGACAGTCTGCAGAAGACCGGCAAAGTCGTGCGCGGCTGGATGGGCGTGGCGATTCAGGAAATCACACCGGCGTTGGCGAAATCGTTCAAGCTGCCGGAGCAAAGGAAAGGCGTACTGATCAGCGACGTCAACGAAAACGGTCCATCCCATGCGGCCGGGGTCAAGCGCGGGGACGTCGTGATAGCCTTTAACGGAAAGGAAGTGCAGAGCGTCAGTCAGCTTCGCAACCTTGTCGCCCGTACGGTCGTGGGGAAAGACGCCCAGATCAAGGTTCTACGAGACGGCAAGGAACAAACGCTCACGGTGAAGGTGGCGGAACGGCCTTCTGACGAGATGCTCGCAAAGAAAGAAGCAGCGCCTCCGAAAGAACAGGGGGAAACGATCAAGCCGCCCGACAACGTGTTGGCCTCTCTCAGAGTGCAGGCGTTGGACAACGCGACGATGAGTCAGTTGAACATTCCCGCGAAAACGGCGGGGGTTGTCGTCACATCCGTGGATCCGGGCGGACCGGCCGAGGCTGCCGGGATCCAGCGCGGCGATGTCATTCAGGAGGTGAACCACGAAATCGTGAAAAGCCTCGAAGACTATCAGAAGGCCGCACAGAAAATTAAGAAGGAAGAGCTGGCCGTCCTACTGCTGAGCCGGCAGGGGAACAACCTGTTCGTCGCGGTCAATCCGAAATAGTCGAGAGAGTCCCGCGTGCCGGCAGTCGTGCCGGCAGGCGGACACATGCTGGGGATGCGGTGCTGAACGATTTCAATCGGTGGCTGCAAGATTCCGTCTTCAAGCCGCTGGAAGACAAAAAAATGCCGGTCATGGAGCACCTGGTGGAGCTCCAGGTCCGGCTGACGAGGGCCGTGATCGTGACGGCCGTCGTGTTCGTGGGGACATTCTTTTACGCCGATACCCTGGTGAAGTGGTTACGAATTCCCCTCCAAAACATGTTTGTTCCCGGTTCCCTCTCCTGGGTGCCGACGGAGCTGCCGACCGTACCATTCGTGTTTCTCGCTCCGGCTGAGGCCCTCTGGCAAAATGTAAAAGTGGCCGGTCTGTTCGCCATCGTGATCGCGACGCCGTACATTCTTCTTGAGATATGGCAGTTCGTCGTGCCCGGGCTTCACGCGCAGGAGCGCCGGTTCGTCGGACCGTTCGTGTTTTTGAGCACGATGGCGTTTTATGCGGGTGTCGGGTTTTCATTTTTTTTCGTGCTGCCCTTTGCGTTGAACTTTCTAGTGTCCTACGGTGTCAATGCCGGGTTTATTCCCCAGCTGTCGATCGCCCAGTATGTGGGGTTTGCGCTGTGGTTTCTGATGGTGTTCGGTTTGATTTTTGAGGTCCCCCTGGCGATCACCTTGATGGCCAAGCTGGGCTGGGTTGATGCTCCGTTTCTGAAGCGTTATCGCAAATGGGCGTTGCTGGGCGCCTTCATTATTGCGGCGATTCTGACTCCCACCCCGGATCCCTTCAACCAGTGCCTGATGGCGCTGCCAATGTATGTATTTTACGAAGTGGGAATCATCAGCGCAGGATTCTTTAACAAGAAGAAACCGCCGGTTTCCGACGTAGGGACGGCATTGGCGCCGGTCGCAGCCGGAGGCGCCAAAGCCATGACGCCTGTGATGTCGGGTTCGGGAGACGGCGATTATGTCGGCGTGCCGACGGGGAACCGGCGGCGGTAGGACAGGCCACGGAAAAACCCACGAGTAGAAAGGGTACGAATGCCATGCCTCGCGAATTGAACATCATCCAAACTCCGATCTCCGGCGGGAGCGACGCCTGCACATATATGTGGGCCTGCGCGATCTGTGACGAAAACGAGTCCTGTCAAAAAGACAAGGAAGGACACAGTCGCTGGCTCGTTGGCAAACGAATGGAACGGATCGAGTACAAAGTGCTCATCATGAGCAACAAAGGCGGGGTGGGCAAGAGCACCTGCACGACTAACATTGCCGTCAGTCTGGCACTCAAAGGGTGGCATGTCGGGATTTGCGATATGGATATCCACGGGCCGAACATTCCGAAAATGGTCG
>DATGEA010000040.1:0-11313 GCA_035310605.1 Nitrospira sp.
CTCCTGCCCCGCGGACTGCGTCTACCTCGGAGCGGGAAGCGACTACCAGCAGAAACGTCTGAGCGAACAGTTTATGCCCGTGCGGCGCGAATTCTACCGGGAACTCGCTGAACTGGGCGGGGAGAAGGCGGTGGCGCTCTACAACCTGATTGAAGTGGTGACGTTCAGCTATTTCCAAGGGCGACGAGACGGACAGGATGCGGAAGTCGTCGCCGCCGTTCAAGCATTGCGGCGAACCCTCAGCCCCCTTCACGTGCCGTCGGCGCCGATGCCGGTCTTCGCCGAACACCTCAAGAAGGAATACGACAGCTTCAAGAAACAGAACCCGCAGCAGATTGCTGATGCCTCCACCGCTCCCGGCGTGCTCGATCGTGCCATCAAGTTCGTCTCCGGATTTTCAGGGACCGATTTTCAGTCGCGACGGTTTTTGAGCGGTCTGGTCGGTTATGTGCGTGCCTACCATCCGGAAATCGCCGCGCACTTGACCAAACAACATGAACCCGGCCACATCGTACTGCCGGGACAATCGTTCATGCCGCCGGCCGCTCCGGAAGCGCACACCCACGGGCCCGGTTGCGAACACCATCATCACTAGCAATGGGGAAAGCCGGTTGCGATGACCGTTGAAAAGGAAAAGAAGGTTCGGAAGTCACGGCGTGTCAACATCCGCTGTCTGCTGAGGTTTTCGTCCAGAGAGTCCGGAGAGATTGAAGGCGAGGCCCACGTGACCAACATTTCGACCGGAGGGTGCCGGGCGGAATCCGAGATCAACGTCGCCGAAGGACTGGAATTTCAGGTGCTGCTCCAACTTCCCGAGCAACCGGTCCCCGTAAAGATTGAACGCGCTGCCGTGCGTTGGGTCACCGGCAATGCGTTCGGCCTGAGTTTCATTCTTTTTCTCCCGTCCGAGCGGGCCAGGCTCCAGGCCTATCTCGATACCATCAACTAGCGCACTCCCTTTCGAACCTGCTCTATTCGACGATCGTCACGGTCATTTCGACCCGTTCGTTCGGCAGATCGCGGTCGTTCCGTGGGAGATTGACGATCTTGTCCGCCACCCCAAGTCCTTTCGTCACTTCACCGAACACTGTATAGTTCCGGTCCAGGAAATGCGAATCCTCCACGACGATGAAGAACTGCGATCCCGCTGTATCGGGCTCGCTGGCCCGCGCCATGGAGACAATGCCGCGCTTGTGCGGGGTATCGCTGAATTCCGCTTTCAGCAGAATCGGCTTGCCGTTTTCATCCTTCGGCCCACCCTGCCCGTAAGTTTCTTTGCGGAGTGAGTTCTTCGTGTTCGGATCCCCGCCCTGGATCATAAACCCGGGAATGACCCGGTGGAAAATGGTTCCATTGTAGAAGCCGGACTTCGCCAGCGTGATAAAATTCTCGACATGCTTGGGAGCGAGATCGGGATAAAACTTCATCTCGATGTCCCCGAACTTCGTCTTGATGATGGCCTTCGGACGGGGGTCCGGCGGTGGAGGAATCGTTCTGACGTCGCTTTTCCCTCCGCAGGCCGTGATGAGGCTCGCCCCTAGAACGACCGCTGCCAGGACGAACCTCCCCGCCACCCCGCTCTTCACCGCCGTCATCCCTGAATACGTCATGGATTACTCGACCACGACCACGGTGATCTCCGCCCGCTCGGCCGGCAGATCGCGCGCATTCCTCGGGAGGTTGACGATCTTGTCGGCCACCTCCATGCCCTTTACCACCTCGCCGAAGACGGTATATTGCCCGTCGAGAAAATTCGAATCCTTCACGACGATGAAGAACTGTGAGCCGGCGCTGTTCGGATCGTTCGTCCGGGCCATGGACAGAATCCCACGCCGGTGGGGAATATCGTTGAATTCGGCCTGCAACCGGTGGCTCGGGCCGCCCATGCCGTACGTCTCCGGCTTCTTCGGATCCTTGGTGTTGGGATCTCCGCCCTGAATCATGAAACCGGGAATCACGCGATGAAAGATGGTCCCGTTGTAGAAGCCGGATTTCGCCAGCGTGATAAAATTCTCGACGTGCTTGGGGGCTTTCTCGGGGAAGAACGCGACTTCCATATCGCCGAATTTCGTCTTGATCACAGCCGTCGGCGCTTTCGAGGGAGCTTTTTCGGCCGCGAACGAGGATGCCGCTCCGAGGAGCCAGGCCCCGCTCAGCATCAGGCCGACCGTTGTCACGATAATCATTCTTCGTCTCTGCATGATTTCCTCCTTCATGGACTCGACGCTGTACGCGCTGTGATCATACCATGGCGGCGCATCCGTCAGTCGCCGGCCTGCAGCAGCGCCTGCTTGGCGGCCAATTGCTCCGCTTCCTTCTTGCTGCGCCCTGCTCCCCTCCCGACAACATCGCCCTTGACGGTCAATTCGACTTCAAAGAGCTTGTCGTGATCGGGCCCCGACTCTCGGACGATCGCATAGTGGGGCAAACTGTCGAATCGTTTCTGACACCATTCCTGGAATTGCGTCTTGTAATCGCCCGCCCCGGGCCGATGCTCTTGGCTGGCAACCTGGGCGAATTCCTCCGCGAACAGGCGGATGACAACTTGTCGGGCCGCTTCCAACCCTCCGTCCAGATGGACGGCGGCGATGACCGCTTCCAACGCGTCCGCCAGCAACGACTCTTTCTCGCGCCCCTTGGACAATTCTTCCCCCCGTCCGAGCCGGAGATAGATTCCGAGTTTGAGCCGCCTGGCGACTTCCGCCAAAACCGCTTCACTGACAAGTCTGGCTTTTAACTTGGAGAGCGCCCCTTCCGAGGACCGCGGCAACAGGGCTGCAAGGCGTTCGCTGACGATGAGGGACAACACAGCGTCGCCAAGAAACTCCAGCCGCTCATTATCCGGGCCGGCCGAAGTTTTTTGCTCATTGACGTGCGACTTGTGTGTGAGCGCTTCTTCGAGCAAGGCGCCGTTCCGGAAGCGATACGCCAGCGAATATTGAAGTGAATCCACGGAAGAGACCGATGTCATGAGGCATGCACCCCGGCTGTGGGCGGGTCAGGCCTCGGGCTTCCTGAAGAGCAGGCAGGCATTGACCCCGCCGAAACCGAACGAATTCGACAACACGACGTTGACCGATGCCGTTCTGGCTTTGTGCGGAACATAATCGAGGTCGCACTCCGGATCGGGATGGTCCAGATTGATGGTCGGCGGAAGCACCCCGCGATGGATCGCGAGAATGCTGAATACGGCTTCAATCCCGCCGGCGGCGCCGAGCAAATGGCCCGTCATCGACTTGGTCGAACTGACCGGGATGTGATAGGCCCGCTCCCCAAAGACCTGTTTGATGGCCTTGGTTTCAATGACATCCGCCATCGTCGAGGTTCCGTGTGCATTGATGTAGTCGACCTGATCTTTGCGGATACCCGCATCCCTCAGAGCCAACTCCATGCAGCGCACCGCACCTTCGCCCTCTTCGGACGGAGCCGTAATGTGATAGGCATCACTGTTCATCCCGTACCCGATCACTTCGGCATAGACACGAACACCCCGCCGACGCGCATGGTCCAGTTCTTCCAGGACAACGACCCCGGCGCCTTCGCCCAGCACAAACCCATCGCGATCTTTATCGAACGGCCGGCTGGCCTTGGTTGGTTCGTCGTTCCGGAACGAGAGCGCTTTGGATGCAGCGAATCCAGCCACCCCGAGCGGGGTAATCGCGGCCTCGGTGCCGCCGGCCACCATTACATCGGCATCGCCCCGCTGGATGAGGCGCAAGGCATCGCCGATACAATGATTGCCCGTCGCGCAGGCCGTCACCGCGCACGAGTTCGGACCTTTGGCGCCCAATCTGATGGCGACCTGGCCCGAGGCGAGGTTGATGATGGTCATCGGGATGAAGAAGGGAGAGACGCGGCCCGGCCCCTTTTCTTTCAGCACATTGTGATAGTGCTCGATGGATCCCAGTCCGCCGATGCCCGATCCGATATACACGCCGACCCTGGCGGCCTCTTCCGGCGCCACTTTCAGGCCCGCGTCGTCCACCGCCAACTGCGCCGCTCCCACGGCATAGTGGATGAAGGCGTCCATCTTCTTGATTTCTTTTTTTTCAATAAACTGCGCGGGGTCGAAATCTTTGACTTCGCCTGCAATCTGCGCGTCGTATCCGGTGGGGTCGAACTTCGTGATCCGGCCGATGCCTGACTCGCCGGCACAGATGGCCTTCCACGTTTTCTCTACACCGGTCCCGAGGGGGGTGACCAACCCAAGACCGGTGACGACGATGCGCCTGCTCGCACGATCATTCATCGCCACCCTCGACTGTTAGGCCTTTTCCTTGATGTAATCCAGCGCTTTACCGACCGTCAGAATCTTTTCGGCATCCTCGTCCGGGATCTCGATACCGAACTCCTCTTCGAGCGCCATCACGAGCTCGACGGTGTCGAGCGAGTCGGCTCCGAGGTCTTCGACGAAGCTCGCTTCCGGCGTCACTTCATCCTCCTCGACTCCAAGTTGCTCCGCGATAATCTTCTTCACCCGTTCATCTACTGTAGCCATGGGCGTGCGACCCTCCTTCCCCATCTGTTGTCTCGCGTTCGCCGTCGCCTCACGGCAACGGCACATCTTCTGAACCCCCGGAATCGACAGCGCTATGACATGAGCATGCCTCCGTTCACGTGCAGGACATGCCCCGTGATATATGCGGCGTCCTCGGATACCAGAAAGCGAACCGCGTTCGCGATGTCCGCCGGGGTCCCTAACCGTCCCAATGGAATTTGCTTTTGAAGCGCGTCTTTCACTTCGGCCGATAACCCTTGCGTCATGGCCGTATCGATGAAACCGGGTGCTACCGCGTTAACGGTGACGTTCCGGCTTGCGTATTCGCGCGCCACCGTTTTGCTGAATCCGATCACCGCCGCCTTTGACGCCGCATAGTTCGCCTGTCCGACATTCCCCATGGCCCCCACGATCGAGGCGATGTTGACGATGCGACCATAGCGCTGTTTGGTCATCGGCTGCAAGACCGCCTTCGTGCAATTAAACGTGCCGTTCAAGTTTACCTGCAACACCAGATTCCAGTCCTCTTCTTTCATCCGCAGCAACAGGCCATCGCGGGTAATACCGGCGTTGTTCACGAGGATATCAACCTTGCCCCACGTTTTGATGACCTGCTCCGCCATCGCTTTCGTGTCGTTGGCGTCGGCCACATTCACTTTGACGTTCAGCGCCTTGCGCCCCAACTTCTCGACTGCAGCCACCGTATCCTTCGATCGCGCAGGATCGAGATCGGCCACCACGATGTCCGCGCCGGCTTCGGCCAATTTTTCGGCAATGGCGCGCCCGATGCCTTGCGCCGCGCCCGTGACAATCGCAACCTTTCCTTGCAACGACATCAATTACTCCTGTTTAAAGTTCACAAGTTCGAAAGTTGGACTGTGCGCGGGCAACGGATCAAGCCTCTTCCTTGTTAACTTTCACACTCTCAAACTTTGCAACGTCGATTCTAACGACTTGGGATCATTGACATTCATCGTCACGGCATCCGGCACAATTCTTCTGATCAGACCGGTCAACACCGTGCCGGGACCGACTTCGACAAAGGTCTTCACGCCCATGGCCGCCATCGCTTTTACCGAATCCTCCCACAGCACGGAAGACGGGAGCTGGCGAACCAACGATGCCTGGATCTCGGCGGCTTTCGTCAACGGCTTGGCCTCCGCGTTATTGATCAGTGGCACCCGGAGATCCGACCAGCTGATGGCCGCCAGATCCTGCGCCAGCCGATCGGCGGCCTTCTGCATGAGCGGCGTATGGACCGGAACGCTCACCGGCAACGGAACCGCCTTCTTACATCCTTTGGTTTTCGCAATCTCGATGGCGCGCTCCACCGCCGACTTTTCTCCGG
Organism: Nitrospira sp.; assembly: GCA_035310605.1. Lineage (GTDB taxonomy): Bacteria > Nitrospirota > Nitrospiria > Nitrospirales > Nitrospiraceae > Nitrospira_C. Next base: position 5,847 of record DATGEA010000040.1, read on the forward strand.
CAATCACGACCTGACCTGGCGAATTGAAATTGGCGGCCTGCACCACCCCGGCGGCGGCCGCTTCGCGGCAGACCTCCCTCACCACATTGGCTGCGAGCCCCAAGAGGGCCGCCACCAATCCGGTTCCCGGAGCGACTGCCTCCGACATATACCGTCCGCGTTTTTGCACGATGCCGACGGCATCACGATAGCTCAACCCACCCGCAGCAACCAGCGCCGAATACTCGCCGAGGCTGTGGCCGGCAACGGCAGTAGGTGTGATCCCCGCAGGCTCCAAGGTACGGAGGGCGGCGATGCTGCTCACCAGCAGGGCGGGCTGCGTATGTTCCGTCAAATTCAGTTTTTCAGCCGGCCCTTCAAAGCAGAGTGCGGCGACATTGTACCCGAGAACCGATGAGGCCTCTTCGTAGACGGGCCTGAGATCAGGATGGGCGTCGTACAGCACTTTTCCCATCCCCACAGACTGCGATCCCTGGCCGGGAAATACCAGACCGATTCCTGAATTCATAAGGGGTTAGATATCTTAGAAACGCCTTGGAAAGTCAACGGGAAAAAGTTTTAAGGAGCCTTCGGCCATCAGCGACAATTCCACATTCATAGCTCACCGCTGATTGCGTCCTTCCGCTACCATCGGATCAACGCCGACGCCCAGGTCAAACCCGCGCCGAACGCACCCAGCATGACGAGCGATCCCTCCTTGATGCGGCCCTGCCGGACGGCTTCGTCTATCGCAATCGGAATCGATGCCGCGGACGTATTGCCATATCGGTCAAGATTGAGCATGACTTTGTCGAGCGGCAACCCCAACCGGTCGGCCACCGCCTTGAGGATGCGCAAATTGGCCTGATGCGGCACATAGAGATCAAGATCTTCGACGTGGAGCGAATTGGCCGCAAGCGTTTCCCGTGCGATCTCTTCCAGGGTGCGCACCGCCACCTTGAACGTTTCGTTACCCTTCATCTTGATGCAGTTCATTTTTTCTGCAATCACTTTCTCGGAGGGTGGCATGCGGGACCCGCCACCCGGTACGGCGATCAGTTCCCAAAGGGCGCCATCGGACCGGAGGTGAGTCGACAGAATACCGCGCTCCCCTTCACTTGAGCTGACGACAGCCGCGCCTGCGCCATCGCCGAACAACACACAGGTGTTCCGATCGGTCCAATCCGTGATCGCGGACATCACTTCGGAGCCGATCACCAACACGTGGCGCATCCCTGTTCTGACGTAGGCATCCGCCACCGACAGCGCGTAGACGAACCCGCAGCAGGCGGCGGACAAGTCACAGGCGGCCGCGCGGGTCGCGCCCAAACGGTGCTGGATCAGGCAGGCAGTCGCCGGAAGCGGGTAGTCGCCCGAGCACGTGGCGAGCAGGATCATGTCGAGATCGGCCGCGCCGATGTTCGCCGCCTCGAGTGCTCGTTGCGCCGCCTTCAACGCCAGATCGGAGCAGGCTTCGCCGGGACCCGCGACTCGACGTTCCCGAATGCCCGTGCGTTCGGTGATCCATTCATCCGATGTCGCAACCATTGTTTCAAGGTCCGCGTTGGCAATGACCTTCGTCGGGGCATAGGACCCGGTTCCCGTAATCCGTCCTCTCATGCGGGGGACTCCTCGGCGGGTCGGTCCTGTGCGCGACTTTCCTCGATGTCACGCTGAATCAATTCGTCGACGCGGCTTTCGGCCAATCCTTTGGCACGGCGGATCGCGTTCTTGATCGCCTTGGCGGACGAGCGGCCATGGCAAATCATGGTGATCCCGTTGACCCCGAGCAGCGGCGCGCCGCCGAACTCTGCATAGTCGATCCGTCGTTTTAAATTGAGCAGGGGAGACGCGATCAGCGGATAGGCCAATCGTCCGAAAAACGAACCGGATATCTCCTTGAGCAGCAATTTCTTGATGGTATCGGCCACGCCTTCGGAAATCTTCAGCGCCACGTTACCGATGAATCCGTCGCACACGACGATGTCGGCGCTGCCGCTGTAGACATCCCGTCCCTCCACGTTGCCGATAAAATTCAACGGACTGTTCTTCAACAGTTTGAACGCTTCTTTGGTCACTTCATTACCTTTGGTGTCCTCTTCGCCGATACTCAAGAGGCCGACGCGCGGGTTCGGCTTACGGAACAGGTGCTTTCCGTACTCGTTCCCCATAATGGCGAATTGCGCGAGATGTTGGGCCGTGCAATCCACGTTGGCTCCGACATCCAACATAATCGCCTCGCCTGTCAGGGTCGGCAAACTCGTCGCGATGGCCGGCCTCTCAACGCCCTTGGTCAGACCGAGGACAAAGAAGGAGGCCACCATGCTGGCGCCGGTGTTGCCGGGGCTCACAACGGCACTGGCATCACCGCTCTTGACCAATTCTGTCGCGATCCAAATGGACGAATCGCGCTTCTTGCGGGCCACGGCGGCCGGAGATTCGTGCATCTCGACGACTTGCGGCGCATGCTTGATGGACAGACGACCATCCGTGCAACCCAACCGGTGGCATTCCTCGGACAACACCTTTTCATCACCGACCAGAATGACGTCGACGTTCAGCTCCTGCGCCGCTTGAAGGGCCCCTTCGATACAAGGAACGGGACCATGGTCCCCGCCCATGGCATCAAGCGCAATCTTCATACGTGGTGTCGTCACGAGCGGTCCGACGCTCCTTGAATGATCAAGCGATAGAGCCCCGCTGGCGGGCTCGAATACGGGGGAAGTTTAGAGGAGTATAGGCAACGACGCAACAGATTGGTGAATGAGGCTGCGCCGTCATCCGACAGTCCGGCCGCGGAGGGCGGGCTGCCGGATGAATCGGCAACCTTTGCTAAACTTCTTCAACCTGAATGACGGCCTTACCTTTATAGGTGCCGCAATTCAGACAGGTGTAATGGGGAAGCTTCAATTCATGGCACTGCGGGCACACCGACATACCCGGCGGCGTCACACGCAGCTTCTGAGTGCGACGCTTGTCACGTCTGGCTCGTGAATGTTTATGTTTCGGATTTGGCATGGCTTTTCCTCCAAACAGTCGACAACCGGCAAGCCTCTCGGCTCAATCGGCTGACCGATTTAGTGTTTCGTACTCCGGACCACCCGGATTGCCGTCGCCGGCGGTTCCGCAGGGCATTGACAAGGCCCCTCGTTGAGATCCTTGCCGCAGCGCGCACAGAGCCCGGCACAGTCTTCCCGGCAGAGCGGCTGCATCGGCGCCGCCAGGATAATGTGCTCCCGTAACATGGGAGCCAGCTCAATCTGATCACCTTGATAGAAGTAGCGATCGTCCCCCTCGTCTTCTTCCTCGACATCAGCCTCTAGCTTGACAGGCGCCGGCCGCCCCTTGCGAGGCTCGAGGGTCTTCGGCTGACGCGCCGCGGCTTTCGTCTCTTTGCCCTCCCGGGCATACGCGACGTGCACCGAGAACGCCAACGGATCGTCGTATTGCTTGAGGCAGCGGACGCACTCCCGGACCACGGTACCTTCCAAGACGCCGGTGACCGCAACCATGTCGTCGGCAGTTGCGAGATCCAAACTCACGGAGAGGGGACCGCGAACCACGGCGTCGGCCTCGGTCAAACCGAGTTCCTCGGCGGTCACCTCGCCCACCAGCGACAGCCCCTCTGCAGTAATGTCGGCAATAAGCGGTGTGAGCAGCTCCATCGTAGTACCTGCCTGCATGTCCGTGTCCAAGGTCGTCTCTTACCGCTCTTCGGCAAAACTGATCAGCGCAATGTGACGAGCCCGCTTCACGGCCGTCGTCAATTCCCGCTGATGGCCCAGGCAATTACCGGAAATGCGGCGCGGGACAATACGTCCCCGCTCGGTCAAGAAATTCCGTAAGAGCCCGACATCTTTGAAATCGATGGAACCTTTTTCAATGCAAAACCGGCATGGCCGACGACGCTGAAAAAACCGGCCGCCGCCGCCACTTCCGCCGCCATCGCCCCGTCCACCGCCGCTTCCGCCTCGTTCACGTTCCATAACCGTCTCCCTCTTCAAGAATTACTTATTGTGGTTCTTCATACTCGTAGCTGCGATCGTCGTGGGCCGGGGTTTCTCCGCCGCCGCCCGGGCTGCCGGCCTCTCCGCGCTTGGGCAGAAACGTCACCGTCTGCGCGACGACTTCATGCTTGCTGCGCTTCTGGCCGTCTTCCGTTTCCCAACGCCGCTGCTGCAAGCGGCCATCGACGATAATGCCGTTCCCCTTGCTCAGATACTGACCGCAATGTTCCGCCTGCTTGCCGAACACGACGATGTCAACAAAACAGACTTCTTCCTTCAGCTCGTCACCCTGCTTGTAGCGGCGGCTGACCGCCAACCCCAACGAGGCCACGGGCGTCCCGTTCGGGGTATACCGAAGTTCAGGATTACGGGTGAGATTTCCGATCAGAATGACTTTGTTAAACCCGGCCACCGGTCAGCTCCTCAGACGGCGCCTCGGGAGCCCGTCGCGGCACCAGTTCCTTCTCGAGGTGAACCGTGAGGAACTTAATGATGTTGTCTTCCAACCGATAGGAGCGCTCCAGCTCGCCGACCGTGTTGTTCGGCGCCTTGAAGTAGAAGTACACGTACGTGCCCTTCCGCTCCCGCCGGACTTCATAAGCCAGCTTCTTGCGGCCCCAGTTTTCGGACTTGATGAACTGCGCGCCGGTCTTGTCGGCGACCGCTTTCATCTTCTCGATAAGCGCGTTGGTCTCCTCGTCGGAGACGGACGGACGAATAATGAACAGAGACTCGTAGAGCTCCATGCGGCGATCCTCCTGGACAAAGGCCCCCAAACCAGTCGGGAGCGAGGTGTAGGTGCGCTGGAATCAGCCAGCGCGAAAGCGGAACGGTACCATAGGCCTTAAGAGGGTGTCAATGAATAAGGCCCCTGCCGGGAAGGATCCTGCTAGTCCTTCCGCTTAAAAAATTGTGGCGGAGCATTGGGCGGCGGAGTCGGACGAGGAGCGGCACCGCCTCCCCCGGAAGACATCCCGGGGTAATAGCCTGGATACGGATAGCCCGGATAGCCGGGGCCATAGCCCGGTCCATAATATCCCGGGTAATAGGCGAACGGGCTCCACCAGAATCCTGGGCTATAAAAGAAGGGTCCGCTGTCATAGTAGACGTCGGCGTAGTCGTTTTCCTGGGCGCGGCTCAGCACGTCTAATCGTTCGGTTTGATGCCGTGACTCTGCACAGGATGTCAGACTGATCAAGGCGAACCCTCCGAGGAGAGACAGCACCCATGGTCTGCTCATGGCGACCTCCTGTTCCGTTCTAAAAATGGTACGATAAGCCGCCAAAGAGTTGATGCGCCTGATAGGTACTGTCGAACCCGCCGAATGAGCCGAAAGCACCGTTAAACCCGAACTTGGCATCCGTATATTTATATTCGGTAAACACGGCCACGCTCGGCGTTATGAAGGCACGGACCCCGGTCAGAAAATTGACTCCCACAGACACCTGCGTATCCTGCTGCGTGGTGGCAGAATCGCTCAA
>DATGEA010000041.1:0-3253 GCA_035310605.1 Nitrospira sp.
CTTCTGGTCTTCTTTCCTCAACACGCAATCTTCCAACACCAGCACGTCCATTTCGGTCCGCATGAAACAGCGGTACGCATCCTCCGGCGTACAGACGATGGGCTCCCCCCTAACATTGAACGACGTGTTGACCAGCACTGCACAGCCCGTCTTCTCTTCGAAGGCCTTCAATAGCTCGTAATAGCGAGGATTGGTCTCTTCGTGAACCGTTTGCACTCTCGCAGAGTAATCGATATGGGTGACCGCTGGTATATCCGAGCGCGGGACATTGAGAAGGTCGATGCCCCAGAGTTCCTTCTCTCCGGGATCAAAAGGAAGTCGCCGTTTTTCCAGCACCGGCGCGACGAGCAGCATATAGGGACTGTCACAATTCAACTGAAAGTAGTCGGACACTCGTTCCCTCAGGACAGACGGCGCAAACGGCCTGAACGATTCGCGATACTTGATCTTGAGATTCATCACGGACTGCATTTTGGTATTTCTCGCGTCCCCGAGAATACTGCGCCCTCCGAGCGACCGTGGTCCGAATTCCATACGCCCTTGGAGCCATCCCACTACTTTTCCCTCAGCCAGTTCCTCGGCGACCAGGCCGCATAACTTCCGGTCATCTACCCTGCGGTAGACAGCTCCGAGCGACTTCAGTCTGGTTTCGACATCGTCGTTGGAGTACTTCGGCCCCAGATAGCTGCCTGCCATCGTGTCTTTGAGATTATCGGCCGTTCGTGGCCGATCCTCATATTGATACCAGGCGCTCAGCGCGGCGCCCAGTGCTCCACCTGCGTCACCGGCAGCAGGCTGAATCCAGATGCCCTTGAACGGCCCTTCACGCAGAATTCGCCCGTTCCCCACGCAATTGAGCGCAACCCCGCCAGCCAGGCACAGATAATCCGCTCCTGTTTCCTGATGCATGGTTCTGGACAACCGCAGCATCACCTCTTCCGTCACTTCCTGGATGGAGCGGGCCAAATCCATTTCCCGTTGTCCCAACTTCGACTCAGGCCTGCGAGGCGGCCCGCCGAAAATGTCGTCGAACTTCCGGCTGGTCATCGTCAACCCGGTGCAGTAGTTAAAATACTCCATATTCATCCGGAACGTGCCATCCGGCTTGAGGTCAAGAAGGTGATCGTAAATCGCCTTGACATACTTCGGCTGTCCGTAGGGAGCCAGTCCCATCACTTTATACTCGCCGGAATTGACCTTGAATCCCGTGTAATAGGTGAATGCCGAGTACAGCAACCCGATCGAATGCGGGAAGGGGATTTCCCAGAGCGGCGTTAAGCTGTTTCCCTCGCCAAGCCAGGCCGAGGTGGTGGCCCATTCCCCGACTCCATCCATACACAGCACCCCGGCTTTCTGATAGGGAGAGGGGAAAAAGGCGGACGCAGCATGGGATTCATGGTGCTCTCCGAAGAGCAACTGCGGGAGCCGGCTTTTTTCCAGACCGGGAGCACAGGCCAACACTTCTTTCTTCAGCAAGTTGCGCAGCAACAGTTTCTCTTTCAACCACACCGGCATGGCGGCAAGAAACGACTGAATGCCTTGGGGGGCAAAGGCGACGTAGGTTTCAAGCAGTCGTTCAAACTTAACAAGCGGCTTGTCATAGAACACGATGTACTTGAGGTCTTCGACGCCGATACTTGCCTGGTCCAGACAGTATTCAATCGCGTGATGCGGGAAACCCGGATCGTGTTTCTTTCTCGTGAAACGCTCTTCCTGCGCAGCGGCAACAATCTCGCCGTCACGTATGAGACAGGCTGCGCTGTCATGATAGAAAGCCGAGATGCCGAGAATGTTCATGCCCTCTCCCCCTGCGAAGAGTCCTGCCCATAGGCACGATCCCGGACCAACGATGCGAATAGCCGATCATATGCCTGTGCGGACCGACCCCAGGACACATCCGCACTCATTCCGGCCTCAATCAGCCTGTTCCACAGACCCGGAACGTGAAACACCCGCATGGCGTGCTGGAGCGTTGAGAGCAATGACTCCGCGGTATGCTCCTCAATGTGAAATCCGGTCGCCGGAACGGCATCTGGTTTCCTTGTATCGAGCGGCACCACCGTGTCGGCCAATCCTCCGGTCTTTCTGACGATTGGTACCGTTCCATACCGTAGACTGTAGAGCTGGCTCAATCCGCAAGGCTCGTATCTCGAAGGCATCACCAGCATGTCTGCGCCTCCCTCAATCCGATGCGCAAGTCCTTCGTCGAACCCGATATGAACACCCATACGATCCGGATAGCGCGCCTGGAACGACTTGAACATGTCTTCATAGGCCGGATCGCCTGTTCCCAGCATGACCAATTGCACGTTGAGCGTCATCAGCTGTGGGATCACGGCTTCGATGAGGTCAAACCCCTTTTGCGGGGTCATCCGCCCGATCATCGCCAGGAGTGGAGCTTGCGTTTCCGGCAGTTTGAACTCTCGTTGTAACGCGCGCTTGCAGACACGCTTGCCGGCTCGATTCCTTACGGTATACGTAGCCGGCAAATAGGGATCGGTTTCCGGATTCCAGAGGTCGATATCGATGCCGTTCACAACGCCTTGCAAGTGAGATTGCCGGTTTCGCAACACACCCTCAAGACCGAAGCCTAATTCCGGGGTCAGAATCTCGCGCGCATAGGTCGGGCTTACTGTGGTGAGATAATCCGCAAATAGCATCCCGCCCTTCAGCACATTCACCGAACCGTAGAACTCGAGCCCAGCTAGGGAAAACAGAGAAGGAGCGAGTGCCGTTTTCGAAAACTCGCCGGCGGGGAAAAGGCCCTGATATCCCACATTGTGTAACGTCAGGACGGTTTTCACACCCTTCAGTTCCGGCCGCTGTTGATCGCCGGCTTTGAGATACACGGGACAGAGCGCCGTCTGCCAATCGTGCACATGCAGGAGATCCGTCTTCCACTGCTTCTCACGTCGCAGATAGACCATGATCTCGATGATCGCCCGGCAGAAAAACACGAACCGGTCCAGATTGTCTGGATAGTCGAGGCCCCTCTCCTGGTAGAGACCGGGCCGGTTAAAATATGGGTCGTGACGAATCGCCCACACACGAAGACCTGTGGGATGCCCCGTTACTGAAACGATATCTTCTTCGATGGAGGTTTCAACCAGACCCTGCGGAGTCGGAACCGAAATTTTCGCGATCGGACGAAAGGATCGACCGGATTGGGTCACACAACGATACCGCGGAACAAGCAGAATGACGTCATGCCCCAGCTTCGCCAGCTCCTGAGGAAGGGCCCCCGCAACATCGG
>DATGEA010000042.1:0-18027 GCA_035310605.1 Nitrospira sp.
CACCCCATCGCCTCGAACGACTCCGAAGAAGGACGATCGTCGAACCGCCGCATCGAGATCGTGCTCTACCCCAGAGATCTGTCGCAGATTGTCGGAAGCATGAGTTCAGCGAATTGATGGATCGGCCCCCGCTCTGTCGACACGGAGGTCCTCCGCAGGCCGAGGACCTCCGGCTCCTCTCCATGCTTGCCCACTGGACATCCTCAACGATAACCAAGTATCGTGAATTTCCCGGTCGGGACGCGAGACAGCTCCAGCGAATCGGAAGGCTATCCCATGCGATGGGAAGGACAACGGGAAAGCGAGAACGTGGAGGATCGACGCGGCCTGGGTCCCGCGCGGGCCGGAGGGCTCGGCATCGGCGGACTCCTGCTCATCCTCGCCATCAGTTACTTCACCGGAACCAATCCCCTGACGCTCATCAACAGGCTCAGCGATGTTCAAAGTCCGGGCACTCCGTCCGTCAACGATCAACCGACCCCCCGGGGAGCGCCGAGCGATCGTCTCGGGAAGTTCGCCTCGATGGTGTTGGCCGATACGGAGACAACATGGAGGACACTGTTGGGCCGGCAATATGAAGATCCTCGCATGGTCCTCTTTACCGGTGCCGTGCAGTCAGCCTGCGGAACCACTTCATCCGCGGTCGGCCCTTTTTACTGTCCGGGCGATCACAAGCTCTATCTCGACCTCTCGTTTTTCGATGAAATGGCTCACCGGCTCGGTGCGCCAGGCGACTTTGCCCAGGCGTACGTCATTGCGCATGAAGTCGGCCATCATGTACAAAACGTTCTCGGCATCGCCGAGAAAGTGAACCGCCTCCGGCACCGCGCCTCCGAAACCGAGGCCAACGCGCTCTCAGTCCTGATGGAACTCCAGGCCGATTGCTTCGCCGGTGTCTGGGGCCATCATGCGAAACGGGAGCGGAATCTCATCGAACCGGGCGACTTCGAAGAAGGGATGCGCGCTGCGTCAGCCATCGGCGACGATCGGTTGCAGAAGATGTCGCGCGGGTATGTCCAGCCGGAAAGCTGGACTCACGGCTCCTCGGAGCAGCGCATGACATGGCTCAAACGCGGCCTCGACAGCGGCGATCCCAGCGCCTGCGATACCTTTTCGTCACATCAATTGTAATTGAGATTGGAGTCCTTGATGGCCGAAGAAGAACAAGCCTGTTCCCCCTCATCGGCAGATTCGTCCGGCTGGGACGCGATCCTGGCAGATCCGCCATGGGCGGCGAAATCGTTCCTCGCTGCGGGAGCGGCGATGATCGGCGGGCTCGCCTCCTGGATCGGGAACTTCACCTCCCCTGCCATGGCTCAAATGGCCGGGAGCTACCTGGGCGGCTTCGTGATCGGCTGGGCCTTTCGCCGGTTTCTGAGAATGGCCGCCATGCTCGCCGCGATCATCCTTGCCGGCGTTGCCGCATTGAAGACCACAGGGTGGCTCGACCTCGACTGGGCGTCGATCGAGACACAGTTGTCGCAAGGCCTGAGGTGGCTTCAGGGGGAAGCAGACGGGCTGAGAAATCTCCTGACGGGAATTCTCCCATCAGCCGGAGCGGCGGGTGCCGGGACGTTTTTCGGATTTCGAAAGAAATAGGCGATAGGACCGTCGGCCCGGTTATTCTGACTTGAAGGATTCTTTCAGTTTCTTTCCCGCCTGTTCAACCTTCTCGCCGAGCACCTCCGCCGACCGCTTGAGCTCGTTGCCCACCTTCTTCGGCGTCTCGCTCTCTTCCAGCTTCTTCATAACGCCGGTGATTTCCCGTTCGATGGTTGTCGCCGCATGTTTCACTGTTGCCTCAACCTGATCGACGACGCCCGGAGCCTCTGTGGCTTTGTCATCGGCGGCCGGCGCAATCCCCGGTGACCCGATGACACTTCCACAGAGCGCTATCAAGCACACGAACCTCCACTGTGTTGCAAAAGCTGATGGCATTCCGGTCATTCTCCTTGCTCCGAGTTCACCTGACCATATCGGCCAGGCTGTACTCTGTTCAGGACCTTTCAGAACGTGCGCGTTCTTATTATACTGCAGCACAAGATCGACCACATTCCGAAAGGTCACCCCATGTACCGATACGAAAGTATGTTAGACCGGTCCCGTGCGGGACTTCTCGCCCTGACCGTCGTGTTTTCGGGCCTCGCGTCTGCCGGAGCCCTTCCCGCGGCCGAACCGAATCAAGCCGGTTCGCAGACCACATTCGATCGCGCCAGGCAGGCGACGGTCGGGATCCTCGAGGACACGCAAGACCCGCGCACTCCGGACAAACCCGGCAAGATCACCCTGCGGGGCACGGGCTTCCATCTGCGCGACGGCTACATCGTGACCGCCAGGCACGCGGTCGAGAAACACAGCCCGGCCGGCCAGATCATCCCGAAAGTCATCCGCGTCCTGACGACCGACCTCCACGAACTCGTTGCCCAACTTATCGGCGACAGCCACTACCTCGACGTCGTGGTCTATCGCCTCAACCAGAAAGACCGTCCGCTCCTCTCGGCAACCGCCCCCTTTGCCGCGGACAATCCGGCCGTGGGTACCGAGGTCTTTACGGTGGGGTACCCCATGGGCTGGGGCCCCACCATGGCCTTTGGCCGGATCGGAAACGTGAACACGTTTCTACAAACAGTCGATACGCGCCTCCTCCAAGCCGATCTGTCCGCCTGCAGCGGCAATTCCGGAGGTGGCCTCTTCAACCACGCCGGCGAGGTCGTCGGGATCATGCATGCGATCATCCAGACGGAAAAAGAAGAAACCCAGGCTCATTGCAGCCAAATGGCCTTTGCCATCCCGAGCACGCTGGCCGGGCGCATTGTCACCGCGGCCATCGACGGCAAGCCGCTCAGCTTTTCAAAGTTGGGCATCCATATGACCGCCGTGAAGGACGGCACGAGGTGGCGCATCGCCGTACGGGACGTCGCCGACCCGGCCAAGGCCGCCGGAATTCAGAAACATGACATTCTGCTGGCGATCGAGGACACGGACATTCTCGACGCCGCTCAGTTGAAAAACTATCTGATTGAACGGACGGCGCCGGGCCAGCGGGTTTCGGTGAAAGTACGCCGCATCGACGCAGACCTGACATTCACGGTGACCCTGGCCGGCGGCTGATTTTCCCGGCCGGCATCACCCTCCCGGCAGGGCCTGGTACCAGCCGTTGGCCTGAACCAATGTGACGGAGCAATCGAATAACCGACTGAGATTGGCCTCTGTCAGCACCGTGCGTTTATCTCCGTCCTGCAGAATCGTTCCCCGCTTCAAGAGCACGACTCGCTTCACTTCCGGGGGTATCTCATGGATGTGATGGGTCACGAGCAGGATCGTTTTCCCCTTCCGCATATATGTGCGCACCAGGTCCAGATAGTGAAACGTGGCGGTGAGGTCGAGCCCGCTGGTCGGCTCGTCGAGCACGAGCACTGACGGCCCATGTACGAGCGCCCGCGCTAACAGGCAACGCCTCTGTTCACCGGTCGACATCTCGGCAAATCTTCTGTCCGTCAGGAACCCGATACCCAAATCGCCCATCACGGTGCGGGCTCGAGCAATCTGGGCGTAGCTGAAGTCCTGGTGGCCGTACGTCCCGATACTCGCATAATAGCCTGACAGCACGACTTTCAATCCGACCACCTGATCCAGATAGTGATGCTGCAGATCGTGCGACACCAGGCCCAATCGTTTGCGGACATCCCATACGTTCCATTGCTCATCCCCGAACAGACGGATGGATGTTTCATCTTTAGGAACGGGATGGACTTCACCGGCGAGCAATTTCAAAATGGTCGACTTCCCCGCTCCATTCGGGCCAAGGATCGCCGTATGTTGATCTTCTTCTAAGACAAAGGAGAGGTTGTCAAAAACGCGCGTCTCACCTCGATAGACCGTCGCGTTCCGGATATCGAGGATGGGACCTTCGTGGGGAGAGGAGGCAGGCATGCCTGGCTGAAGGCGTTAGGCTTCGTGGGGATCCGGATTGATCTTCGCGACTGGTTTGCGCTGATTCGACGAACCGGCCTTCTTCACAGATCCGGAAATCTTCGGTGTCGGTGTTACGACATCGGCATTCTGCGCCCGCTGAAGCAGGGCATGGTCCATCAGCACGAGAGCCATCATGGCCTCGGCAATCGGCGTGGCCCGGATGCCGACACAGGGATCGTGACGGCCGTTCGTCTCAACTGTGGTCGGATTGCCCTGCTTATCGATCGAACGGCGCGGCACACGGATGCTCGACGTCGGCTTGATGCCGATCGTGACGACGATATCCTGACCGGTCGAAATACCCCCCAGAATGCCTCCGGCATGATTCGTGACAAAACCCTCCGGGGTCAGTTCGTCGCCGTGTTCAGACCCGCGCTGCGTCACCGCGCTGAATCCGGCCCCGATTTCAACGGCCTTTACCGCGTTGATGCTCATCATGGCCGAGGCCAGGTCGGCATCCAGCTTGGCATAGACCGGCGCCCCCCACCCGACCGGCACATGCTCAGCGACCGTCGTGATCCTCGCGCCGACCGAATCGCCGGCCCTCCGCAGTTCATCCATGAAGGATTCGAGGGTTGCCACCACGTCCGGACTCGCAGCAAAGAAGGGATTGCCGCCTACTGCCTCCCAATTCTTGAACGGGACCTGATGAGGCCCCAGCTGGCTGAGGTACCCGCGAATGACCACGCCGTATTTTTCATTCAACCACTTCCTGGCGATGGCCGCGGCGGCGACCCGAACGGCTGTTTCACGCGCGGATGCACGCCCGCCGCCCCGATGATCGCGGATCCCGTACTTCTGCCAATAGGTGTAGTCTGCATGGCCGGGACGAAATGTGTCGATGAGACTGCCGTAATCCTTGCTGCGCGCATCTTCATTCCGGATCAGCAGAGCAATCGGGGTTCCCGTCGTCTTACCCTCGAAGACGCCGGAAAGGATTTCGACCAAATCGGACTCCTGCCGCTGTGTGACGTGGCGCGACGTGCCGGGCCTGCGACGGTCGAGATCGTGCTGGATGTCTTCGGCAGCAAGCGCGAGGCCGGGCGGGCAACCATCGACGACACAGCCGATCGCGGGTCCGTGGCTTTCGCCAAAGGAGGTGACGGTGAAGACTCGGCCAAACGTATTGCCGGCCATGGTGGAGGACTCCCCTACTCGACGAGGTCGAGCTTGATGCGCAACTCTTTCAACTGATCGGCGCCGACGGCAGAAGGCGCATCGGTCAACGGACATTGTGCGCGCTGAGTTTTCGGGAACGCGATCACGTCGCGGATCGAGTCGGCGCCTCCCAGGAGCATAATCAGCCGGTCGAGGCCGAAAGCGATACCGCCATGCGGTGGCGCACCGTAATCCAGCGCCTCGAGCAGGAACCCGAATTTCGCCTGTGCCTGATCCTTGCTGATCCCCAACAGGTCCAGGATCCGCAGCTGCACATCGCTCCGGTGATTCCGGATGGAGCCACCGCCGATCTCGTTGCCGTTGAGCACCATGTCATAGGCCTTGGCTCTTACTTTTAAGGGCTCGGAGTCCAGCAATGCCAGATCCTCGTCCATCGGCGCGGCAAACGGATTGTGCATGAAGATGTAGCGCTTCTCCTCCGGCGAATAGTCGAGCAGAGGGAATTCCGTCACCCAGAGCGGTTTCCAGGCGGTCTTGTCGATCAGATTCAGCTCTTCGCCGAGAAGCAGGCGAATGCGGCCCAGCACGTCGTGCACAACGGCCGGTTTGTCCGCCCCGAAAAGGACCAGATCGCCAGGCCGGGCCTCAGGCAATGAGGCTGCAAACGCCTTGGCATCGAGAAACTTGGCGATCACGGACTCCAGCTGGCCGTCCGACGTGATCTTCAACCAGGCCAATCCCTTCGCGCCGAAGCTTTTTGCGGTTTCACCCAGGGCATCGATCCGGCTGCGCGCAATCGTCCCGCCGCTCTTCACAATCAAGGCCTTCACAATGCCGCCTTTGGTGGCCGCATCCTTGAACACTTTGAAATCGCTGGCTGCGGCAAATCCCGTCACATCGTGGAGGGGCATATCGAACCGCAGATCGGGCTTATCCGATCCATAGCGCCCCATCGCCTCCCCGTAGGTCATTCGCGGGAACGGCGTCGGAAGCTGCACGCCACCCGCCTCGCGGAAGATCGTCACGATCATGCGTTCCATGAGACCCATCACCTGTTCGCGATCGACGAAGGACATCTCCAGATCAATCTGAGTAAACTCTGGCTGGCGATCGTTGCGGAGATCCTCGTCGCGGAAGCAACGGGCAATCTGGTAGTAGCGATCCACACCGCTCACCATCAACACCTGCTTGAAGAGCTGCGGCGACTGCGGCAGGGCAAAGAACTGCCCGGGGTTCACACGGCTGGGCACGAGATAATCCCGCGCGCCTTCAGGGGTGCTCTTTGTCAGAATCGGTGTTTCGACCTCGAGGAACTGTTCGCCATTGAGGAATCCTCTTGCCGCCTGCATGATGCCGTGGCGCAGGCTCAGCAGCTTCTGCATTCTCGGGCGGCGCAAATCGAGATAGCGATATTTCAGACGAACGGCTTCCGTGACTTCGGCGTCGTCTTCGATGACAAACGGCGGGGTCTTGGCCTCGTTGAGCACCTCGACCTCATCGACAAAGACTTCGATTTCACCGGTGGGGAGATTGGGATTTTTCGATTCGTCCGGACGCGCCATCACCTGGCCGGTCACGGCGACGACGCACTCGCTCCGCAGCGCATGGGCCGCTTGGTGCACGGCGGCATTGCGCTCGGCGTTGAACACGACCTGAGTGATTCCGGTGCGGTCGCGAAGATCGATGAACAGTACCGTGCCGTGGTCGCGGCGGCGCTGCACCCAGCCGTTCAACACCACGATCTTCCCGACGTGACTCTTGTTCAGCTCACCGCAACGGTGCGTTCTCACCTTCATGCCACTCTTCTCGCTTTCTTCGTTGAATGCTTCCGGCGCTTATCAGATCTGGCCCAGCCCTCGCGCTTGGCCGGCCGCTTCGGACGCGCCGCCGGCTCTTCTCCCTTTTCGATCGACTCGACGCGCTGCTCGACAAGTTCTCGTAACGCATTGGCTTCGCGGTCCGTCAGAAAACGAAACTCTCCCGGCTCAAGATTGCCGAGCGACAACGGCCCCATCCGTACCCTCATCAGTTTAATAACCGGATGCCCCACTGCCTCCAACATCCGCTTCACTTGATGCTTGCGCCCTTCCCGAATGGTGATTTCCAGCCAGGAATTCGCCTCGGCCTTCTTGATCTTTTTGACCTGAGCCGGACTGGTCATGCCGTCCTCAAGCCGGACCCCCTGCTCCAATTGTCTGATTTCTTCGTCTGTCAGCACGCGCTTCACCTTGATCAGATAGGTTTTGGGCACGTGATAGCGGGGATGCAACAGGGCCTGAGCGAGGTCGCCATTGTTGGTGAGCAGCATCAACCCTTCACTGTCGAAGTCCAACCGGCCGACCGGAAACACCCGCACGGAGACGCCGCGCAGGTAGTCCTTTATCGTCGTCCGCCCACCCGGATCGTCCAACGTCGACATGACATTTTTCGGTTTGTTCAGCACCAGATATACAAACGGCTGAACAGAACTCAGATGCTTGCCGTCAAGTTTGATGTGGTCCCGCTCCGGATCGACTCTTGTCCCCAGCTCGGTCACAACCTTGCCGTTGACCGTCACGCGGCCTGCGGCGATCCACTCCTCGGCCTTACGCCGCGATGCCAATCCGGCTCCGGCAATGACCTTTTGTAATCTAATCTCCATATCTCTCTTTCGAAGGCTGAGGCTAAGGCTGAGAACCCCTCTTGCTCTTGGTTGACCTTCACCTTGGCCTAAACCTGTCTCCTATTCCCATTCGATGGTCGAGGGCGGCTTCGAGCTGATGTCGTAGACGACCCGATTGACACCTTTGACTTCATTGATGATCCGATTCGACATCCGGCCCAACACGTCATTGGGAATCTTGGCCCAGTCGGCGGTCATGCCGTCGAGGCTGGTCACCGCACGAATCGCAATCACATTCTCATAGGTTCGTTGATCGCCCATCACCCCGACGGTGCGAATCGGCAAGAGGACCGCGAAGGCCTGCCAGATCTCGCGATAGAGCCCCGCTCCTCTGATTTCCTGATCGACGATGGTCTCCGCCGCACGCAGGATGGCCAATCGTTCCTTCGTCACCGAGCCGAGCACGCGAATCGCCAGACCAGGACCGGGGAACGGCTGCCGCCAGATGATCTCATCGGGCAAACCCAGTTCCTTCCCCAGCACCCGGACTTCGTCCTTGAACAGTTCCCGGAGCGGCTCGATTAACTTCAGCCTCATGCGCGCCGGCAAGCCGCCGACGTTATGGTGTGTCTTGATCGTCGCCGAAGGGCCCTTGAAGCTGACGCTTTCGATCACGTCCGGATACAACGTGCCCTGCACGAGATACTTGACGCCCTTCAGCTTCCCGGACTCTTCCTCGAAGTTCTTGATGAATTGCCGGCCGATAATCTTGCGCTTACGTTCGGGATCAATGACGTTCTTGAGGCCGGCCAGAAACTGCTCGGACCGGTCGAGTATCCGAAGATTGAGGTGCAGCTGCGAGGCAAAGGTCTTCTGAACCTGATCGCGCTCGCCCGCCCGCAACAACCCGTTGTCGACAAAGATGCAGGTCAACTGATCGCCGATGGCCCGGTGGGTCAAGGCGGCCGCAACCGACGAATCAACTCCGCCGCTCAAGGCGCAGAGGACCCGCTCCTTGCCGACCTGCTCGCGTATCTGTTGCACCGCCGTCTCCACATAGGACTGCATCGTCCAGGTGGGCTGACAACCGCAGATGTCGTACACGAAATTGCGGAGCAGCTTCGCGCCTTCCGGCGTGTGGACCACTTCGGGATGAAACTGCAGGCAATAGATGCGGCGCTTGTGATCGTGGCGCTTCATCGCCGCCACAGGAGAATTTCCCGTGTGCGCGATCGATCGAAAACCCGGCGGCATCCGCTCGATGCGGTCTCCGTGCGACATCCACACGACGGTCGAGCCGCCTTTGCCGATGCCTTTGAACAAATCGCTTTTGTCGTCGATCGTGAGGTCGGCCCGTCCATACTCACGATGCTTGGATTTGGCCACCTCTCCGCCCGACAAATGCGTCACCAACTGCATGCCGTAGCAGATGCCGAGAATCGGAATGCCCTGATCGAAGAGTTCCTTCGGGATGGTCGGGGCCTTCTTCTCGTAGACGCTGGACGGGCCGCCTGAAAGGACAATCCCCTGCGGACGATAGGCCAGAATCGTGGCCAACGGCACGGTACACGGCAGGATCTGCGAATAGACTTGCGCTTCTCGAATACGGCGCGCGATCAACTGGGTGTATTGCGACCCGAAATCAAGAACCAGAATTCTATTGTGCCAGAGTTCCATGATTGAATGAGCGTATAACTGATGGCTGATAGCTCAGAAAGAAACTTCGGCAGGTCGTGAACAATCGGTGTCCGGCGCTTCTGCTATCGGCTATCAGTTCGTCTCCCAGTCCATCCGATAGTTCGGCGCTTCTTTGGTAATGATCACATCGTGCACGTGACTTTCACGAAGACCCGCGACGGTTTGGCGGATGAACGTGGCCTTCCGCTGAAGGTCCGGAATCGTCTTGCAGCCGCAATAACCCATGCCCGATTTGACGCCTCCAACGAGCTGGTACATAACCGCAGAGATCGGCCCTTTGTAGGGCACGCGCCCCTCGATTCCCTCCGGCACCAGCTTCTGAGCAGGACGCCCGCCCTGCCCGTACCGATCGCCGCCGCCGCGTTCCATGGCGCCGATCGATCCCATGCCGCGATAGACCTTATAGGTTCTGGCCTGATAGAGGACGGTTTCGCCGGGGGATTCTTCAGTGCCCGCCAGAAGTCCGCCGAGCATGACGGCCGACGCGCCGGCTGCCAACGCTTTGCTGATATCGCCCGAAAACTTGATTCCGCCGTCGGCAATGATCGGTACGCCGCTGCCCTCGAGCGCCTTGGCACAATCGGCAATCGCCGTAAGCTGGGGCATGCCGGCACCCGACACTATCCGCGTCGTACAGATCGAACCGGGCCCCACACCGACCTTCACCGCATCGACGCCGGCTTTGAGCAGATCCTTTGCCGCCTCGGCCGTCGCGATGTTCCCGGCCACGAGTTCCAAGTCCGAGTGCTGCTTCTTGATCATTTTGACCGTATCGAGCACCGCCTGTGAATGGCCGTGGGCGGTATCGACCACCACGACGTCGACTCCGGCCTTTTTGAGCTGGGCAACACGGTCTCCCGTGTCCGGGCCCACGCCGACGGCTGCGCCTACGCGGAGCCGTCCATGCGCGTCTTTGCAGGCATGGGGATACTTGATGCGCTTCTCAATGTCCTTGATGGTGATGAGGCCCTTGAGTTCGCCCTGCCTGTTCACGACCGGCAGTTTTTCGATCCGGTGCTCGTGCAGAATCTCGCGTGCCTTTTCCAGACTGGTCCCCTCCGGAGCGGTGATGAGCTTTTCCCGCTTCATCACCTGCGACACCTTGAGGTCCATGCGGGTCTCGAAACGCAGGTCCCGATTGGTCAGGATGCCGACCAGCTTCTTCTCTTTCGTCACGGGAATGCCCGAAATACGGTACTTCGCCATCAGCTGGTGGGCGTCGCGGATCGTTTCATCCGGAGAAATGGTCACGGGGTCGAGAATCATCCCGCTTTCCGACTTTTTTACCCGGTCCACTTCCGCCGATTGATCGGCCGGCGAGAGTACGCGATGAATGATGCCAAGCCCGCCCTCACGCGCCATTGCGATCGCCAGACGGGACTCGGTCACGGTATCCATCGCCGAACTGATGATGGGAATATTGATCCCGATGTTTCGCGTCAGTTGTGTGCGAACGTCGACTTCGCTGGGCAGGATGGCGGACCTCGCCGGGACGAGGACCACATCATCGTAGGTCAGCCCCAGACGGGGTTCTTTGTCGAGCATCTGCCTCTCTTCCGATCAGCCCGGTTAGGTTCTCGTCGTCCCCTGTGCCTTTTCGATCTCCGACGCCGCTTCGGCCTCTTCCTGGAGCCGTTCGCTGCCTTCGTCGGCCGGCATGAACTGCTGCACGCGGGTGTTCCCGCTGTCGACGACAAACACACTCCCTCTGGCATCCACCGCAATACCGTAGGCGAAATTGAACTGTCCCTCGTTGTTGCCGTATCCGCCCCACTGGGTGATGAAATTGCCTTCCTTGTCGAACTTTTCGACCCGGTGGTTCCCGGTATCCGTCACATACACGTCGCCGGCGCTGTCAACGGCGATGCCCCACGGCGAGCGCAACTGACCGGCCTCCTGCGCCAGAGGGCTGCTCGCATGGCCGGGCTCCGCACTGCCGCCCCACTTGGTCAACAACTGGGGCAACACGTTCGTGCTGGTATCGAACTTCTGAATGCGATGGTTTCCCATGTCCACGACATAGACCGATCCGTCGGATTGATCGACGGCGATGCCGCGCGGGAAGTAGAACTGGCCGTCGCCGTTCCCGAAGCTTCCCCAGGACATGATGAACTCGCCGGCCATATCGAACTTCTGCACGCGGAAGTTGGCGCTGTCGACGACGTAGACATAGCCGCGTACCCGGTCTATGGCAATTCCCCACGGCGAATTGAACTGCCCTTCCCCGTTGCCGCGGGAGCCGAACTTCATGATGTAGCCGCCGAGTTTGCCGTCAAACTTCTGCACGCGATGGTTATTCGTATCAACCACCCAGACGTCGCCCTTGCCGTCGCACGCGATGCCGGTCGGGTTGTGGAAGTTGGAGTTCGCCGAACCGAAGTTTCCCCAGAGAATGATGAAGTTGCCGGCGTTATCGAATTTCTGGACGCGATTGTTCCCGTTGTCCACGACGAACAATGAACCCTGTTGATCGACGCAGAGACCGTACATCGGCGCCATGAACTCGCCGCCGTGCAGCAGCGAAGCGCCGCGCCCAGGGCGGCCCCATCTCGAGACGCACAGATAGCCTGAGGTATTGACCAGTATGCTGGTGGTCGCCGGCGTCGACACGTTCCCGCCGACGTCTTTGAACCAGACATAGATCGACTTTTGGCCGTCGCCGGGAGACAGAATGAACGGAATGGTCGCGCCGAATTTGAGCGCAGGCGTGACATCGACCCATCCGGGTGTGCCGGACATCGGAGTCATGGGCGCCTCGGAAATAAAGTAGGCGCCGACACCCGTATCGATGTCGTTGGCGGAAATCGTCACGACCACTTCCGGCGAGTTCGTCATAAACGCGCCGTGATTGATGACGGCGTAGGGATTTTGCGGAGCAGTGATATCGATGAGCACCGGGGTTGCCGAGACCTCGGTCGACAGCGCGCTTTCCGTCCCGTCTTCAAACACGGCCGTCACGGCATAGTAATAGATGGTATCGTTCGTGAGCCCGGAATGGGTGAACGGATTGGTGACTCCCTCGATCTTCGTTCCGCTCTGGAGCGTCAAGTTGGGTGCCGTGTTGAAGTAGAGGTTGTACGACACCGCACCGGGCACGTCCATCCAGCTGAGGAATGTCTCCGTGTCGCCGGCTTTCACCGCGACGCTGTGCGGCGGGGGGGTGCTGCTCAGTTTCTGCGACGTCGGAGCCTCTTCCTTGCCCCGATTGATTTCTTCTTCGGTCGGCACGTACTTCAACACGCGATTGTTGCCGCTGTCGACGACGTAGACGCAGCCTTCTCTATCGACCGCAATCCCGTATGGGAAATTCAGCTGCCCCTCCGCCTTGCCGCGATTTCCCCAGGCGCAGATGAATGTCCCGTTCCCGTCGAATTTTTGGATGCGGTGGTTGCCGGTATCGACCACGTAGACGTTGCCCAGCGCGTCGCAGGCGAGACCCCAGGGCGATTTGAATTGCCCCGGACCGGCGCCCTCGCGGCCCCACTTCGTCAGGAAGCTGCCGCGCGCGTCGAACTTCTGGATCCGGTTGTTGCTCTCGTCAGCCACGTAAATGTTGCCGACGAAATCGACCGCCACGCCGCGCGGAAAGAAGAACGCGCCGTCAAAGCTTCCGTCCCGTCCCCACTTCAAGAGCGGCGCCCCGTCGGCCTTGAACTTCTGGATCCGGGAGTTGCTGGTATCGGACACGTACAGATCGCCCTCTTGATCCGTCGCCAATCCCCAGGGCACGTCGAATTTGCCCATGTCGGCGCCGCGCCAGGCAAATCCGAACTTCCCCCAGGCCTGCATGACGTTGCCTTCGAGGTCGAACTTCTGCACACGGTTGTTGCCGCTGTCCGCGACATACAACGTGTCGTTCATCCCGACCGCCAGACCGCGCGGATAGTAGAAGCTCCCCTCCTGCGAGGAAGGTTCGCTGCCCCAGCGTGCGATGAATTTTCCCGTCTTGTCGAACTTCTGAATCGAATGGTTATCGGTATCGGCGACGTACATGTTGCCGTCTTTGTCCAAGGCAATGCCCGTCGGCGAACTGAACTCCCCGTCGTCCACCCCCTCCTGCCCGATGCTCATCGCCAGCAGATAAGGAGAAGGAATGGCCATGACTTCTTGAGACTCGGGGCTTTCTCCCTTGGGAGTGACCACCGTGACCACGTAGTGGTAACAGGTCCCGTTCGCGAGGTCGTCATGGACAAAGGGGGACTGCGCGCCTTCGATGCAGGTGGCCTTGTCTTTTTTCACCCCGATCACGGTTTTGAAATCTTCGGGGCTGGCGATCGGTCTGGTCAGTTCGGAAAACTTGATCTGGACGCCTTTCGTGGTTTGGAAATAGAGGTTGTAATACATGGCGTCCGGCACAGGATCCCACGTGATTGTCACCCGCCCGTTTCCGCATTTGGCTGCGACATTGGCCGGGGCAGGAGGAAGCTCTTCCTCCTCGGCGATCGAATCGCCGGCGCCCCACTCGCCTTGCGTTCCCTCTATCGTCAAACACGAACGATCGAACCGAAACATCTCATCCAACAGCCATGCTTTGATCATAGGTGGCGCCTCGTGTTGCTCGAACGGGTTACAACCAAGAACCTTGCTTCTTTCAATGACTTAGACTGGGATTGGCGAGTCTAACAAAGCGTTGAGAGAGGAGTCAACGGGGCATCTGTGGCCCGGATCCATGGCAATGACCGGGAAGAACCACCGTCCTCGGACCGCGACGCAGGAGAGAACGCCGCATAACCAGCCCAAAATGGGGGTAGGCCAGAAAACTGCGACTCAGATCTATGCCTGCTCGACCGGTTCTTCGAGGAGCGGCTCCTCGAGCCGGGACTCTACATCGACGCCTTCTTCTACAAGAACCGCCTCAGTTTCCTCGACAACCAACATGGAACTGTCCGTGTACTCCGGGGCCTCGCCTTCGCCGGGGGACGCGTCTCCGACCACGGTGATCTCTTCAATCGGCAGGAGAGCCTGTTCGGCCTCACCCAGTTCCTTGAATTCCCGGAGCGGCGGGAGCTGACTGAGGTCTTGTAACCCGAAATGCTCGAGGAAGAACTTGGTGGTGCCATACATGATCGGACGACCGGGGACTTCTTTCCGACCGACGATACGAACTAGTTTGCGTTCCAACAAGGTCCGGATAACGCCGGAGGTTTCCACCCCGCGGATCTCTTCGATTTCAGCCCGCACGAGCGGCTGCTTGTAGGCAATGATGGCCAGCGATTCGAGCGCGGAGCGCGAAAGCTTTTGCGCGGCCTTTGCCTTATCCAGCCGCTTGAGCCATGGCGCGTAATCAGGTTTCGTCACGAGGCGATACCCGCCCGCTACTTTCACGAGCTGGATGCCCCGCCCGTCTTGAGCGAGCTGTTCCTGGAGAGTCTTGAGCGCCTGTTCGACTTCCGCTTTCGATACGCTGCCGATGACGGAGGCCAGCCTGGCGACAGGGACCGGCTCGGCCGACACAAAGAGAAGCGCCTCCAGCACGGCCGCGAGCTCCCGCCCTTGCAGCGCATCGGCCAGAGCATCAGCCGCTGCAGTGCTGTTCCCGTTCATGTCCCCGCCGGCGAGTGGGTCTCCCTGCTCCACCGGCACCGTCTCCGCCCCCTCGACTACGCCCGTCTCCTGTAGCTCCGTCGAGCTCATACTTACCTCCATTCCGAGTCATCCAGCTCCGCCGGATCCGGCACCAACGAGAAGGCGCGGGAGACCAGGATCGGCCCAAAGCTTTCCGTTTGAAATACGCGGGCCGTCCGGAGACGAATGAGTTCCAACAACGCCAGAAATGTCACAATAATCACGAGCCGGTGGGAGGAGGCCTCGAACAACGACACGAAACTGATCGACTCCTGCCCTTCGAGCGCTTCCAGGATCGCGTTCATTCGGTCGCGGACGGTCAAGTTATCCGGAATAATTTCGATGAGACTTTTCCCCTGATCACGGTTGAGGATGCCCTGCAAGGCATCCACCAGATCGAACAACCCCACATTCTCGAGCAACTGGTCGTCGCCCTCCAAGTGTTCTTCGGAAAGATTCGGCGTGCGGGTGTAAATCTCCCGCCACATTCGCTCCTGCGTGTCGAGCTGTCGCGCCGCTTCTTTGAAGGTCTTGTACTCGAGCAGACGCCGGACAAGTTCTTCGCGCGGATCCGGCCCTTCCTCTTCATCCTCCGCGGTTTCGTCCACCGGCAGCAGCATCTTGGATTTGATCTGGAGCAGCGTCGCCGCCATGACGAGAAATTCACCGGCCACGGTCAGGTTCAGCTCCTTCATGGCCTCGATGTAGGCCAGATATTGCCGGGCGATCATGGCGATGGGAATGTCGTAGATATTGATCTCGTTCTTCTTGATGAGGTGCAACAGAAGATCGAGAGGCCCTTCGAAGTTCTCGATACGAACCTGATAGGGCAGTTCGGTTTGTTCGGCACCGTCGAGATGGTTATCCACAAGCGGCTTTATACCAGCTTTGGGGGAGACTGAGCAAGAGTCAGTCTATTAGTTGTGGTCAAAGGGGGATCCCCCCTTACTTGGATCGAATGAGATAGGCAATCAAAAGCACACTGAAAAGGAGCAAGGAAAGGGTGATGGCATACTGGATCTGAGGATTTTCCACCCCGAGGGCGTCGGGAGCCTGAGACGACCGTTTGGCCCTCGCGAATTGCGGGCCCTTTTCGAAGAACGCTTTCGAGAAATCTTCCCGCGCATTGAATTCTGCGTCGTCGAAATCCGCCGTGGCGCGAAACGTCGTGCGACGGAAAAACGCGTCGCCGTCGAAGCGCGCAAAGGTGAAAAACGCGTCGCCGTCGAACAGGGCTTCGGAAAAATCCGTCATCCCTGTGAACCGGCTGCCGGAAAACCCGGTCCCCTGTTTGAAATAGGTGCGGGAAAAATTCGCGTCGCGATCAAACGTGACTTCGAGAAACTCGGTCAGACCACTGAATCCGGACTGTTGAAACGTCACGGGGCCGTGAAACTGTGACCGATGAAATCGTGTATGGGGACCGAACGCGGTCTTCTCACCGGTCACCTCGCGGAGAAACCGCCCTTGCACGAAATAACTCTCTCCCAGGAAGACCGCGCCCGACAACGTAACGGGTTGCGCAAAGACGGCTCGTGACAAATCGACGGTCCGCTCGAACCTGGTACCGGCAAACGTCACCGGGCCGGTAAAAAACAGCAGGCCCTGCGGCGATTGGTGCTTGAGAGTTCCTTGCACAACCGAGTTCACGATCGACACCCCGGCGGCAACCACCCTCAACTCCTGATCAGCCTGCTGGATTGCCACGCCCTCCACGGCAGGAGGCTTGGAGCTGACGGGTAACGAATCCAGGGCCAGATCGCCACGAATCACCACTCCCGAGAGATCGACGGCCTGTCCCTGCTTGAGTGCGGCCAGTACGCTCGCCGCATCGATGGCACGGGACTCACGTTCAGCGACCGTACAGTCCGCACTCAGATGCATCGTGAAGCGACCTTGCGATCCGGCGGCGGCGCCGTCCGCCACGCAGTCCGCGGCAGCCGGATCGATTGCCGCTCCGATGAAGCCCATGACGCCGGCCAGGATTCTTATCGCATTGCTCGCGCGCATGACGGCCCTTATACGGAATGCGTCGGCCCAAGGCAAGGTGGGAAGCGACAACATGCTTTACGCTTGAAGGTGATTTGATAGACTTCGGTTTGTGAAGGCCCCGCACCAGTTCACCAAGCGACTCATGGGAGGTGTTCCATGCTGCGGCGGATCGTTGCGACCTGCGCATTAATCGTCGCACTCCTCGCCGGAATCCCGATCCTCACTCAGGCAGGCGATCTGATAGAACTGCCGGTCCTCGCCGCAGTCCCCTATAACAACCTCGGCGTTTTCGAAATCCTCTTGCTCAAGTGGGAACAACTCCCGGAACCTAACCCTGCCCGACTGCAGTGGATGCAGGGCGGAGTCCGCTTCGGAAAATCGCAACTCGGATCGATGGCCCAAGCCTTCGACTATGCCGTAGAGCGAACTCCCATGGTTCCGCATACGGGGATCGTGTCCGTGATCGGAGTGACCTATCGCCCCACCGGCAGCGATGGACCCAGCGCCGGAGCCGCCATGGCCGTCGGGTTCATCGCGATGTTCAAGGGGGATCATGTGCAGCGAGGCACGGCCCTCACCGGAACGTTCGAAGCGGGAGGCCGGATCGGCTGGGTCGGAGGTATCCCGGACAAAATCCGTGCGGCAAAACGCGAGGGCTATCACACCGTGCTCGTTCCGCGGGGACAGATTTACGATACGCGGTGGAACCTCAACGAGCTGGCCTTCCAGCTCAATGTGACGATCAAGGAAGTCGACACGGTCGAGGAGGCCTACCAGCTGATGACCGGCCGAAGTTTGTAGCGAACGGCCGACGCGGTCATGCTATTGCGATCCCAACCCCGACTCTCCCGAGCGATTCGTCTCCAGAGGCGCTTTGACATCGCTCAGCCGTTGGATGACCGCATCAGGCATTCACGCCATGCCCGCGGGCTCCCCCAATCCGGAGAGGATGGCGTCATACTCTTCATCCGTCAGCCGATGCATGCCGAGGGTCAATCGTCTGGTGAGTTCCGCTTGATCCGGAATCTGCAGCACCTCCAGCAGCAACGACTGACTTGCTGTGGATGATAATGCGC
>DATGEA010000043.1:0-4610 GCA_035310605.1 Nitrospira sp.
ATCATTCAGCGTCAAGGGCGACGAGGGCCGCACGTGTTTACGCAACCGGATGGACAAGCGTACTCACTGGATCAGGTGGGCATGGCCGTCATTCGCACGGCGAAACAGGCCCAGCTATCCGGAGTCAGTTTGCATACCCTCCGGCATACCTTCATCAGCCGACTGGTGCAGGCCGGACGACCGCTTCCAGAAGTGGCGGCGTTGGCTGGACATCGCGATATCAAGATGACGCTCCGCTACGCGCACCTGGCGCCCAGTCATCTGCGGGCCGGAATCCGGGCGTTGGAGGAGCGGAATCCCTGTCACCCGGCAGGACCCGAGCTATCCACAGAAACTCGTGTCACGCCGGTGTCACGGGAATTTTCTGAAGTCGCGTAAGTGGTGGTGGTCCCAACGGGATTCGAACCCGTGTTTAAGCCTTGAGAGGGCTCCGTCCTAGGCCAGGCTAGACGATGGGACCAGATGAGGCGGTGCGAAAACGAAGCGTGACAGTACCATAGGGCCCCGGGGCTTTTCAATTCCTGAAGCCCAGAAGCACACCTCTATCCGGTTGCCGTCCGGACAGCAGAAGCGACTTGACAGCAAACCTGGCTTGGCCTACCTTTCGCAAATCCACGGGCATTGTTTCATCATGGCTGGCTAGGGGGTTAGCGCCATGTCCCTGCAACAGAAATTACGATACTGTACGAGTGGTAAAGGTCTGTCACGATGAACAACTTTTTTCAGACCGATGCGGACATGATAGACCTCGACGATGCGACGGGATCGATTGCCGAGGAAGAAAAACCTGAACAAGGCCTGGAACTGCACGTCGGCTCGAACGTATTTCGAACCACAAACGGCGTCATCAAACTGCAAGGCAAGGAACAGATTGTGCTGGAAGTCCAACCCGACCCACCTGCGCTGCTGTTGACGATGGATTTCTATGACGAGAAGGGCCAACGCATCGGGCATCTCAGACGCAATACGCTTTCAGCAGCCGGATCAAGCCGCTTCGTCGTCTCGATGAATCTCGCCCCTGATGCGACACTCGACGACCCTCTCACGGTGACTGTCTCGGATCGCACCACCGGCAACACGGTCATTGAAGTGTATCTGTTTCAGCGAAGAAAGATCCGAGTGACCAGCGGGTATTTCCACACCCATAAGGGTGAACTCGTGTCGATCAGCCCTCACTACTGCCGAATAGGAACCGGGCTCACGATGTTCGGAGACGTCGTCGAAAGTCGCGGCGGCACGGCAGTCATCGGATAATCGGCTTCCAATAAGGCCCGGAAAGAGCGCGGAATCCTTTCCCTTAGCTCTTTGCGCCCCGTCCCGGAAGCCGTTGGAAACACAGATCCTTTTGACAGCAGGCCAGACTTCCGTAGAATGGCCATTATGTCGGATGATATCGCGAAGCCTAGCATTCAAGCGTTCTTGGTCTGCGACCAGGTCATCGAAGACAGCGTGACCAAGAAGAAGAGCCTGATCGGCCTCTTCACACACTTGCAAGCCATCAGTTTTCCTTTCCAACATCAACAAATGGGTTTGTACTTCTGCTTGACCGATGCCGAAGGAACCTATCAATTCGACATTGATCTGATCTATCTCAACAGCGAACAGCTCGTTTGTCGTGCCACTCTTCCTAATATTGTGATCGCTGACCGTCTGCAAATCTCGGATTTTGGCATTAACATCCCCTCGCTGATCTTCCCCGCCCCCGGGCGATATGAGTTTCGCCTCCGCATGGAGGGGCATCTCATCGCGCAGAAGGATTTCAACGTCATGCAGATGCCGACCCATCAAACGGCGTAGCCACCCCGGCCCCGCGCTTCAGATTTTCCCCTCAAAGACTGAGCCCTTCTCCCTCATACGGTTCTTATGGTAGAACTGGCCGCGAATACACCACGATTCGATTCTGCTCATCTGCGAAGGAGTTGACGACAAATCGTGACCGAAGGAACGGGCGCATCCAATTTCATCCGAGACATAGTGGCCGCCGACCGTGCGGCCGGCAAGCACGGAGGCCGCGTCGTCACGCGCTTTCCTCCGGAACCCAACGGCTATCTGCATATCGGCCATGCCAAATCGATCTGCCTGAACTTCGGGCTGGTGCAGGACGTCCCCGGTGGAATCTGCCACCTTCGGTTCGACGACACCAATCCGACGACCGAGGATCCTGAATACGTGCGGTCGATTCAAGACGATGTGCGGTGGCTTGGATTCGACTGGAAGGACAAACTATTTTTCGCCTCAGATTATTTCGAACAGCTCTACGAATTCGCCGAGGGGATGATCCGAAAAGGCGTCGCCTACGTCGACAGCCTTACGGCAGAGGAAATACGGCTCTACCGCGGCACCTTGACCGAGCCGGGCAAGAATAGCCCCTACCGTGATCGGTCCATCGGGGAGAACCTTGATCTCTTTCGACGGATGCGGGCGGGTGAATTTCCCGACGGGGCACAGGTCCTTCGCGCCAAGATCGACATGGCATCGCCCAACATCAATTTGCGCGATCCGGTGCTCTATCGCATCCGGCATGCCGCCCATTACCGGACAGGCGCGGCCTGGTGCATATATCCGGCCTACGACTACGCCCATCCGCTCTCCGATGCGATCGAGGGCATTACCCATTCGATTTGCACCCTGGAGTTTGAAGACCATCGTCCGCTCTACGATTGGATTGTCGAACAGGCGGGCACACCGCACCGACCGCAACAAATCGAGTTTGCCAGGCTAAACATCAGCTTCGCTGTCATGAGCAAGAGAAAGTTGCTGGAATTGGTCGAAAAGAAACTTGTGGCCGGATGGGACGATCCTCGCCTGCCTACCATCAAGGGGCTCCGCCGGCGCGGTTACACGCCTGAAGCCATACGGGCCTTCTGCGAGCATATCGGCGTGGCCAAACGGGACGCCGTGGTGGAGATGCAACTGCTTGAACATTTTATCCGGGAGGATTTGAACAAGCGATCCCTTCGTGTCATGGCGGTGTTAAAGCCCTTGAAGATTGTGATCGACAATTATCCGGAAGGCAGCGTCGAAGAATTGGTTGCCGTGAATAACCCCGAGAATGCCTCCGCCGGCACTCGAACGATTCCCTTTGCCCGCACTCTTTACATCGAGCGGGATGATTTTCTCGAAGATCCGCCGAAGCAGTTTTTCCGGCTTGCCCCCGGCCGCGAGGTCCGGCTTCGCTACGCCTATATCATCAAGTGCGTGGGGGTCACCAAAGACCCTCGGACGGGAGACATCACCGAACTCCATTGCACCTACGATCCGGCAACGAAAAGCGGGGCCGCTGAGGCGCAACGGAAGGTCAAAGCCACGATCCACTGGGTCTCGACGGCCCATGCCATCGAAGCAGAAGTTCGCCTCTATAATCCACTGCTGATTGCCGATCTTGCGAAAATCCCGGCCGATCACGATTGGACGACCTATCTCAATCCGCAGTCCCTGGAACGAATCACCGGATGTCAGGTGGAACCAAGTCTCAAGGGCACCGCGCCCGGCACCCGATTCCAATTTGAGCGTCTTGGATACTTCTGTACCGATCTTAGCTCCACAGCCGACCAGATGGTTTTCAACCGCACCGTTTCGCTCAAAGACGCTTGGGCCAAGATCGAAAAAGCGAAACCTTCGCGATAATCGCACTCCCGTTCCGGGCCGGTCGTCCTGCAACCCAAAACTCTCCCTTGTTTCCGCGAGCTTTCGCCCCCTTTACAGACCGGACATCCCTGCTAGGCTAGAAGGACACGCCGGAAGTCTAATACGGGAGCCAATTTCCAGACATGCCGACTTTTAAGATGCTTCGGCGACACATCGGAGGGGCAACCCGTTGGGGCTGCATCACGATCCTGCTGACCGTTATTGGTCCCTTGACGGTGGATGCAAGCCAACAGAATTCGGAACAAAGCGCCACGGAAGCCGTGAGGAGCACGATCACCAGCCTCATGCAAGTGCTGGACGACGACACCCTGAAGCGACCGGAAGAGGCGGACGCCCGCCGCCACGAAATCGAAGAAATCATCCGGCACCGGGTGGACTACGAGGAAATGGCGAAACGCGCACTCGGTGCCCCATGGCCGACACTCTCGGCGCGGGAACGGCAGGAATTCGTCAGTCTCTTCGTTCAATTGCTCCGCGACACCTTTGTCGGACGTATTACAGAACATCGCGATGAGCAGGTCGCCTTCCTCGGCGAGCATCGAGAGGAGCCCTACGCGGAAGTCAACACCCAGTTGAGAGGCCGGAAAATCGATACCCTGATCGATTTTCGGTTGATCAACCGTGCAGCCGAATGGCAGGTGTATGACGTCGTCATCGACGGAGCCAGCATCGTGAGCAACTACCGCGCGCAATTCGCGAGCATCATCCGGGAAATCTCTTACGTCGGCCTGGTCAAGAGGATGAAACAAAAGGCCATCGCCGTGAAAGTCTTCGAAAAACTCTCGGCGCCCTAGCCCTCCGCATCAGAGCAATCCCCTGCACGTCGGATTTTCAGGTTTCCTTTACCGGACCACACGGTTTGCTAGACTGGTAGACAAAAAGCGTCCGGCGCGACGAACCGCATGCGGGCAGAAGGAGCCGATCATGATCGAATGTCGCCAATACCCACGCATTCCGGTAGA
>DATGEA010000044.1:0-11113 GCA_035310605.1 Nitrospira sp.
ATCACTCGGCAGACTTCGATCTCACCGATCGCACACACCTTTCGCCCTCCATACGTCGGATCACCGAGAATGGGATGGCCGAGTGATGTCAGATGCACTCTGAGTTGATGAGTTCGCCCTGTGCGAGGGTACAGCAACACGTGCGCGGCTGACTTGCCGAAACGACGCTCAACTTTGTATTCCGTCACTGATTCTTTGGGCCGTGACGTTCGGGCGGAAAATTTCTTTCGCTCTTTGGAATCACGCCCAATGGCCAACTCTATGAGCCCATGGCCTTTCTTCGGAACACCAAAGATTAACGCTTCATAGGCGCGGGCAATCGTATGGTGCTTAAACTGCGCCGCCAGGTGACGATGAGCCTGATCAGTCTTGGCGATGACCATAACCCCTGAGGTTTCCTTGTCCAGACGGTGGACGAGCCCGGGGCGTTCCTTGCCTCCGATGGTCGAGACCGTTCCTCCGGAAGTCTGAAAGTGATGGAGAAGGGCGTTTACCAGCGTGCCCGTCCAATTACCGGGCGCTGGGTGCACGACGATGCCTGCCGGTTTGTTCAAGACGAGGAGATGGTCGTCCTCGAAGAGGACTTCAAGCGGAATGGCCTCCCCCTTCAGTTCGAGGGGCTCGGGCTTCGGGACATCCATCGTGATCTTGTCCCCGGGTCTAATTTTCTGACTCGGTTTCACCGCTTGATCATTGATGCGGATACGGCCCAGCTCGATCAGACGCTGGATCGCAGATCGCGAGATATCCCGCTCCCGGTTGACGAGAAACACATCCAGGCGCTTCGGCTGCTCCCCGGGAGTCACGAGAAATTCTGTAATCATAATCAACCCACGCTACTAAAGAGCCTCGCTCAAAAGCAATTGGAGTTTAATTGGCAGGTTTGCCTCCTGCTTCGAAGGGGACTATGCTATTTCACTGAGGCCGGTCCCAACTGTGTTAAGGAGGTACCGCCATGAGAGGTAGTCTTTTCCTTGCCGGCGCAATTGTTTTGGTCAGCCCTCTGCTTCAGGACGTTTCTCGAGCATCAGACCTGTCAGGCATCCCCCCTGAAACGGTTGCAGATTATATCCACGCAGTGATCGAGGCCGATCGGACCTTTTACACAATCCATGTAGTTGAGCGCCAGCAGTCTGGAGGGGGAGCAGTCGCGGCCGAGAACTGGCGCGCGAGTAAGAATGTGCTACCGCTACCTGCTCAGTTTTTAATGGAATCAAGCGACCTCGCCTCAAAAACAGGCACGAGAGTACGGTATCGCCTGATCAGCCTGTGGCCAATCAATCCGCACAACGCCCCGTACAGCGAGTCAGAGAAGCACAGCTTGGAAGCCGTACGACAGCACCCGGAGCGGTCCGCCACTGGTACGGTCAAAGTTGGGAATCAAACCTACTTCCGGGCGATCTATGCGGATCGGGCAGTGAGCCAAGCCTGTGTCACCTGCCATAACTCACATCCCGGAAGCGCAAAAAAGGATTTCAAAATGAATGACGTCATGGGCGGTCTGGTGATCGAGATTCCGCTTGAGAAAGAAAACTAAATTGGGAGTTGGCTCGATGATCGAGGGGGCGCCGGCTTCTTGCCGGAAGCTGCGGAAAATACCCTGAGGGACTAGAGCCTCAAGCGTGACCTGTCTTGCGGGCGCGTTCGGCGATCTTCTTCCGCAGGCGGGCTTTTTCCAGGCTGATCTCCGCTTCTTTGACCTCAGAAGGCAGGCCACCGGCTTTCAGACGCTCCTCGGCCTTCTCAACCGCAGCCTGTGCACGATTCACATCGATGTCCTCTGCCTTTTCAGCAATCTCAGCCATGATGGTCACTTTAGTCGGCGTGACTTCGGCATAGCCCCAGAGCACCGCCATGTGATTCGTCTGATCACCCACGCGATACCGGAGCTCGCCGATGCGCAAGGTCGAGAGGAAATGACAGTGGCCGGGCAACACGCCGAACTCGCCCTCAGCGCCGGGGGCGATGACTTCATCCACCTGCTGACTCAGCAGCTGCTTCTCGGGCGTTACGACCTCTAGCAAAATCTTGCCTGCCATTCTTCTTCCCTACTTCCTCTCAGATAGCGGGGGAGCGGAGCCCCTTCCACTGCGCGCGTTCGACAAGGGCCTTCTGAGGCCGCGCGTGGCGCGAGCAAAGAAGGGGCGCGCTTCGCTCGCTATACCTTTGCTCCCATCTTCTCTGCCTTCGCGATCACTTCCTCGATCGGCCCGACCATGTAGAAGGCCTGCTCCGGCAGGTGATCGTACTTGCCATCGAGGATTTCCTTGAAGCTGCGCACCGTATCTTTGAGTTTCACGTACTTGCCCGGCGCGCCTGTGAAGGCTTCGGCGACATGGAACGGCTGCGAGAGGAAACGTTGAATCTTCCGTGCGCGAGCCACCACCATCTTGTCGTCTTCGGACAATTCGTCCATACCGAGAATCGCGATGATATCTTGCAGATCCTTGTAGCGTTGCAACACGGATTGGACACCGCGCGCGACCTTATAGTGCTCCTCGCCGATGACCTGCGGGTCGAGAATCCTCGATGTGGAGTCAAGGGGATCGACGGCTGGATAGATGCCTAACTCAGCCAGCTGCCGGGACAACACGGTCGTCGCGTCCAAGTGTGCGAATGCGGTGGCCGGAGCCGGGTCGGTCAAGTCGTCGGCCGGCACGTAAATAGCCTGGACCGAGGTGATGGATCCACGTTTCGTCGAGGTAATCCGTTCTTGTAATGCCCCCATCTCGGTCGACAGGTTCGGCTGATAGCCGACCGCTGACGGCATACGGCCCAGCAGCGCGGAGACTTCCGATCCCGCCTGCGTGAAGCGGAAGATGTTATCCACGAAGAGCAGCACGTCCTGGTTTTCCTCATCGCGGAAATATTCGGCGACGGTCAAACCGGTGAGGCCGACGCGGAGGCGGGCACCCGGCGGCTCATTCATCTGGCCATAGACCAGCGCAGCCTTCGATTTCGTGAAATCGTCCGGATCGATAACCTTGGACTCCTGCATCTCGTGCCAGAGATCGTTCCCTTCACGGGTACGCTCACCCACGCCCGCGAACACAGAGAATCCGCCGTGGTGCAATGCAATGTTATTGATCAGCTCCATGATGATGACGGTCTTGCCGACACCGGCGCCACCGAAGAGCCCGACCTTTCCACCTTTGCTATAAGGTTCGAGCAGATCGACGACCTTAATGCCGGTTTCGAGGACTTCGGTCTTCGTATCCTGATCTTCGAGCCTGGGAGCAGGCCGGTGAATCGGATAGGTCTTCTTTGTTTTCAGGGGCCCCTTTTCATCGACGGGCTCGCCAAGTACGTTGATCAGCCGCCCAAGTGTTTCACGCCCGACCGGAACGGAAATCGGCGCCCCCGTGTCCAGAACATCCATCCCACGCGTGAGACCGTCGGTCGTGGACATGGCAATGCCGCGGACGCGGTTTTCACCGAGATGCGACGCGACTTCGAGCGTGATCCGGACGGCCGGCTTTCCCGCCGCCTTATTTTCTTCCTGGGTCACCTTCAGCGCGTTATAGATGTTCGGAAGCTGGCCGGGAGGAAACTCCACGTCCACGACCGGCCCGATGACTTGAATGACTTTCCCTGTGCTCATAACGCTCCTTCTCTCACGAGTTCTGACTTCTGAGTCATGAGTTCTGAGTTGAAGGTACCCGCAGCATTCTCACTCAGCACTCAGAGCTTCCCATCTATTTCAACGCCTCGGCACCGCCGACGATATCCATCAATTCTTTTGTAATGGCAGCCTGTCTGGTCTTGTTGTAGTACAGCGTTACTTTTTTAATCAGCTGGCCGGCGTTGCGGGTCGCACCGTCCATGGCAGCCATGCGAGCTCCATGCTCTGCCGCCGCCGACTCCAGGAGGATGCGGTAGGCTTGAATTTGGAAATGTTTTGGCACCAGCACGTTCAGTAAATCGGCCTCGTCAGGCTCGTAGAGATAGCTGCCGCTGGTTGTGCCTTCTGCCTGCGCGGTACCGAATTCTGCAGCGGCATCGACCGGGAACAGCTTTTCGACGATTACGCGCTGCTGAATGGCCGATTTAAATTCGTTGTAGACAACGTAGAGCTCGTCGAACGTACCCTTCACGAAGTTATCCGTTAGATCACCGCCAATATCGATGGCGTGCTCGAAACTGAGCTTGTCAAAAATACCGGTCCACTCTTGACGAATCGGCCAAGTCCGGCGGCGGAAGTAGTCGCGCCCCTTGCGCCCGATGATGCTCAAGTTGACTTTGAGGCCACGGGCCTCACATTGCCGGACGAACTCCGAGCTCTTCCTGACGATATTTCCATTGAAGCCGCCGCAAAGCCCGCGATCGCTGGTGACAACGAGAATCTCGACCTTTTTCCCCTCGCGCTTCTGCAAGAGGGGATGGGCGGATCGGTTCACGCGCTGGCTCAGATTGCTCAGGACCCCCCGCATCTTGTGAGCGTATGGACGCGCAGCAAGAATACGATCCTGCGAACGCTTGAGCTTCGCCGCGGCCACCATTTTCATGGCCTTGGTGATCTTCTGGGTATTCTTAAATGCCGCAATCTTACGGCGCAGACTCTGTAAACTTGGCATGGTGTCTGAACTTTCAGCCGTTAGCTTTCAACCGGCTGTCGTTGGTTGAGCACCGAAAGCTATTTTGCGCCGTATCCCATCTTCTGTTTGAAGGTGGCGAGAATCTCTTTCAGTCTGCCGCCGACCTTGTCATCAATTTTGCCAATGCTGGTGATTTCTTTCTTCACTTCAGGATGGTGCTGCTGGACATAATGCAGGAAATCGCCTTCGAACTGCTGCACCTTATCGACCGGCACGTCATCGAGGAATCCGTTCACACCCGCATAGATCGAGAGCACCTGATCGGCGACCGGCATCGGCTTGTACTGGCCCTGCTTCAACAATTCGACCATGCGGACCCCGCGCGCGAGCTGCATCTGGGTGGCCTTGTCGAGTTCGCTGCCGAATTGGGCGAAGGCCGCCATCTCGCGATATTGCGCCAAATCCAGCCGGAGAGTACCGGCCACCTGCTTCATGGTCTTGATCTGCGCCGAACCACCGACGCGGGACACTGACAGACCGACGTTAATCGCCGGGCGAATACCGGAATAGAACAGGTCGCTACCGAGATAAATCTGCCCGTCCGTGATTGAAATGACGTTCGTCGGAATATAGGCCGACACGTCGCCGGCTTGCGTCTCAATAATAGGAAGCGCGGTCAAGCTCCCGCCGCCGAGCTTGTCGCTCAACTTTGCGGCACGCTCGAGCAATCGGGAGTGTAAATAGAACACGTCGCCGGGATAGGCTTCGCGGCCCGGAGGCCTGCGCAGCAGCAACGATAACTGTCGATAGGCCACCGCGTGCTTGGACAGGTCGTCGTACACGATCAACGCGTGCTTGCCGTTATCACGGAAGTACTCCCCGATGGCGGCACCCGAGAATGGAGCCAGGAACTGCATCGGCGCAGGATCGCTGGCTGTCGCCGCCACGACCATGCTGTATTCCATGGCATGGTTCTCTTCGAGCGTTTTCACCACCCGAGCCACGGTCGAACGCTTTTGGCCGACCGCCACATAGATACAGAAGACACCCAGGCCCTTTTGGTTGATGATGGTATCGACCGCGATTGCGGTCTTGCCGGTCTGTCGATCGCCGATGATCAACTCGCGCTGGCCGCGGCCGATGGGGATCATGGCATCGATCGCCTTGATGCCCGTCTGCAACGGTTCGCGCACCGATTGGCGGGTGATCACACCGGGTGCGACGACTTCGATACGGGAAGATTGAGATGATTTAATCGGCCCTTTCCCGTCGATCGGCTGACCGATCGCATTGACGACGCGACCGATGAGCGCCTCGCCGACGGGAATCTCCGCAATCCGGCCCGTACGCTTAACTGGGTCGCCCTCCTTAATCCCGACATCCTCGCCCATTAACACTGCGCCGACATTGTCTTCTTCGAGATTCAGCGCGATACCGTAGAGACCGCCGGGGAATTCGAGCATCTCTCCGGCCATGGCGCCGTCCAGGCCATAGATCTTGGCGATGCCGTCGCCGACTTGGATGACTGAGCCCGTTTCGTTGACATCGACTTGTTTATCGAAGCCTTTGATCTTCTCTTTAATGATTGCACTGATCTCATCTGCCTTGATCTGCATGGCTACTCCTTGGTCAACAGGCTCTG
Source organism: Nitrospira sp. (assembly GCA_035310605.1). Lineage (GTDB taxonomy): Bacteria > Nitrospirota > Nitrospiria > Nitrospirales > Nitrospiraceae > Nitrospira_C. The sequence goes on from DATGEA010000044.1 coordinate 6,178, forward strand.
CATGGCACGCAAGCGCCCTCGGACAGTACTATCGACCACTGTGCTGCCGATATGGATCTGAAGTCCGGCGAGGTGACTGGCGTCGGTCTGAAAGGTGATATCGACATCGCGCTTAAGCGCGTCGCGCAGGCGCGTCTTGATGCGATCTTGTTCGGCTTGAGGCAATGCAAGGGCGGAGGAGACCATGATCGGCTGTGTCCCCTTCGACTGATCCACGAGTTTCGCGAAGGCGTCTGCGATTTCAGGCAGGAAACCGACCCGGTTTTTCTTCACCAGGAGACCAAGGAAGGCATTCCTGGCAGGAGGACAACCGAGTTGCCCGCCTAGTTCGGTTAATACTGCAATCTTTTCTTCGACACCAAAGGCAGGTGATGCCACGACATGTCGGAGAGAAGAGGAGCCCTGAATGGCCTGGCTGAGGCCATTGAGGGTACCCCGCATCGCTTCGATGTTGGATTGATCGAGTAGCTCGAAGAGTGCTTGTGCGTAACGTCGCGCAACTGCTGTCTTAATCACTGTCCTGGTCCGCTCATTTCAATTTGGACAAACGGGAAGCTTCCGTGCGGTACGCACGAAAATGGGCGCGCAAAATTAGCATTGGCAGATAGGAAGTGTCAATACAAGAACGGAGAGACGCCACCTATTCAGACGGGTTGGATAATGCCGCCACCCACGACCTGGTCCCCAAGATAGAATACCGCGGACTGTCCGGGACTGAGTGCGCGTTGCGGAACGTGAAAATGGATGCGCAAGGTATCGCTGGCTATCGGTTCAACTGTGGCCGCGGTGGCGGGTGTGGCATATCGAACCTTTACGTCAAGATCAGTCTTCGCAGTGAGGAGAGACGGGTCGAACAGATTGAGATCCTTCACCTCGCAACTCTCGCGGAGTAAAGCTTCCTCTGGCCCCAGGACGACTGTATTCGTCGCCGGTTGCACCTGCTGGACGTAGAGACGCTGCCCTGCGGCAACGCCAAGCCCGCGTCGCTGCCCTGGAGTGTAGAAGGCGATGCCTTCATGCTCGCCGAGGCGGCGGCCATATTGATCGATAAAGGCGCCGGGTCTCTTGGCCTCGGGCATTTCGCGTTCAATAAAGGTGCGATAGTCCCCATGGCTCACGAAGCAAATTTCTTGACTCTCTTTTAGTTCATCGGCCGGAAGCCCAAGGGACTCCGCCTCTTCCCACACATCGGCCTTCTGCATCCCCCCGACAGGAAACAGGAGCCGGGGCAGCCAGGACGGATTCAGGCGGTACAGAAAGTAGCTTTGATCCTTCCTTGAATCCGGAGACTTCTGCAGGCGGTATTGGTCGTGCTGCTCACTGATACGAACATAATGTCCGGTAGCGACGTATTGAAAACCGCGCGCCTCTGCAATTTCGAGCAAACCGCGCAACTTGACCCGTTCGTTACAGCGGACACAGGGATTGGGCGTCGTCCCGCCCGCATACCCCTTCAGGAAGTCCCCGATCACCCCGGTCCGAAAGGACTGCCGGCTGTCGATGATTTCATAAGGGATCTGGAGCTTTTGAGCGACGAATTTCGCGATCCCTATTTTGCAACAACCTCGCTCTTGCCATTTCTTTGATGCCGCGACAGTATCGTCCTCATGCTCCCAAACTTGCAGCGTGATGCCATGGACGTCGTAGCCCTGGCGTACCAGGATGGCCGCCGCCACAGAGCTATCCACACCACCACTCATACCGAGGAGAACCTTCGGGCTGTTCATAGGGAACTATTGTACCGATGCGAGTCAGAAAGGGCCAGAGGCCGAGGCAGGAAAATTGATGGATCGACCCCGTAACGTCACGAAGCAATGGAGATGGCTCGGGGCTCCGACCATGGTTGCAGACCCATGTCGCACATGCCGTGGAAATGTGACCCCTCCTCGATGGCGATCGATGGGGTGCGAATGTCTCCGACTAAGACACCCGGCTTAAGGATTTGTATCTTTTCGACCGCGGTGATGGTGCCGTTGATCTTGCCGCTATTCATCAGCACACCGGCGGATACGACGCCCTTGATGACGGCATGCTCACCGACGATGAGAGTACCAGTCGTGTGGATTTCGCCCTCAACACGGCCATCGATGCGCACAGTGCCGTCGAAATTCACCACGCCTTTAAAATCGACGTCTTTCGCTAGCAGTGTGAAATTTTCATAGTCCGGTTCGGTTTGCGCGACCTGCTCTCTGCGTGGCCACATGATTTCCTCCCTCTCGTCGTTGCCTGACTTCCTGAACTGTCACAAGTATACGTACAATATCCTAAGTGAGTTCACCTCATCCGTTGATCCGCTTGATGCCGGGAGGGGTCACCATCCCGATGGAATGCAGTGTCGTTCCCTGCGACAATTCCCGAATGCCCTGACTCATCTCCAGTCCGCCGTTGAAGAGCACGCCGTCCTCCATCGAGAGCACCGGGGTCTTGATGCTGCCGTTAAAGACGGCGGGAGCCCGAAGCTTCACGCGATCTTTTGCGATCACATCTCCTGTGATCTTTCCTTTACACACGATCGTACCGGCTGTGACCTTGGCTTGGATGACTGCCTCTTCTCCGATCAGAAGCACGCCGTCTGTATGAATCTCACCGTCGAGAAAGCCGTCGATTCTGACGGTGCCGCTATATGAAATCGTGCCCTTGAACTCGACACCTTTGCCGACAAACGCAATAATATCTCCTGCTCCTTCATTGGCAGGGGGGGTTGTTGATTCCGTCCCCTCTGCTGTCTCGACCGCTTGCTTGGCTTCCTGTTTATCCTGGCCCCACATGAGCGCTCCTCCACGAGTTTAAGACCTGACAGCGTCATTAGCAGCAACTACCGGTGAACGTCTGGTTGGTGCATACGAATAAACACTGCCACCGGCCAGGGGATTAAGCAACAAATATGCCTTTTGTCACCTGACGGTTATCGAGGATACGTAGAGGGGAATTACTGAAGAAGATTTTCCAGAATGCCGTCGAGTTCTGCGGGTGAAAAATAATGAATGATCACTTTCCCGCCGCGCCGACCATTGAGGATGGTGACCTTTGTCCCTAGACGCTTTTGCAATCGATCTTCAACATCGGATAACGGCGTGCGTCGCACCTCTTTTGTGCTGCGTTTTCTGACGATTACGGTCGATTCGAGAAGTTTTTCCGTCTCTCGTACCGACAGATTTTTTGAAACCACAAGGTGCGCGACTCGCTGTTGCTCAGTCGGGCTGGATATCCCTAAAATCACCTTTGCATGGCCGGTGGAAAGTTGATTGGATTCGATCAGCTGTTGAACCTCGAGAGGAAGATTGAGCAGACGCACGATGTTCGCAATCGATGAACGCTCGCAACCGACTCGTTGCGCAATAATGTCCTGTGTGAGTCCAAATTCGTTCATCATGCGTTGGTACGCCCTCGCCGTTTCCATCGGATTCAAATCTTCTCGTTGAAGATTTTCGACCAGCGCCAGGAGAATGGATTCTTCGTCGCTGCAGTTTCGGATGACCGCCTGAATTGTTTCCAGTCCCGCCTCCCGCGCAGCACGCCAGCGACGCTCTCCTGAAATCAATTCATACATGCCATCGCCCTTCCGACGGACGAGGACCGGTTGAAGGAGACCACTTTGCTTTAGTGAAGCTGCGAGCTCGGAGAGCTCGTGAGGCGAGAACATTTGTCTCGGCTGGTAGCGGTTCGGAACGATCGCCTCTATGCTGAGATGCTGTACCTCAGGCAGCTCAGGCATCGGAGTAGGTTTGGTTGTTGGCAGCAACGCATCAAGTCCCCTACCGAGGGCTTTTTTCTCCATGACTGATAAACTCCTTAGCTAGTAAGAGATACGATTGAGCTCCGGCTGAAGCTGCGTTATAGAGCAAGACGGGACGACCGTAACTTGGAGCTTCTGCGAGCGTCACATTGCGCGGTATCGTTGTCTGATAGACCAGCTCTTTGAAATGCCCGCGCACTTGTTCGGTAACTTGGCGGGCCAACGTATTCCTCGCGTCGTACATTGTCAAGACGATGCCTTCGATCGTGAGACCTGGGTTCAGTGACTGCTGGATCCGGTCGATGCTGCCGATTAATCGGCTAAGGCCTTCCACCGCATAGTACTCACATTGGACCGGGATCAGAACAGACCTGGCGGCGACCAGTGCATTCACAGTAAGAATTCCGAGCGCTGGCGGGCAATCGAGGAAAATGATATCGAACATAGGCTCAACATCCTTGAGAAAGTGACGCAACAGCTTCTCACGTTCCTCGATGTTCACCAACTCGATTTCGGCTCCTGCCAGATCAGCATTTGCCGGCAAGAGCGACAATCCACTCACTTCGGTCTTCTGAACCGCATCGTCAAATTTCACATAATTAATCAGGCAGTTATAGACTGTTGTCTGGAGCGACCGAGGATCGATCCCCAGACCACTTGTTGCGTTTCCCTGCGGATCCATATCAACCAAGAGAACGCGCTTTCCCTGTAAGGCAATGCCAGCAGCAAGATTCACCGAGGTGGTAGTCTTACCGACTCCCCCTTTTTGATTCGCTACAGCGACGATCTTGGCCATTTACTCAAGCTCCGGCGGCTTAGCTGGTGCAAAGATGATGTTCCACGTGGAACATTCCGAAATTGTCTTAAGCTTTTATCGGCTTAGTCATAACAGAAATTACACGGTCACCTTGATTCAATGGCAAGGTAAAGCATGTTTCTGAACCGACGGTAAAACCGTGATATACAGAACTGGTTCCAATTTTTTTGGTCCGATACAGAACTACCCTACCGAGCCTCGTTAGCACCTGTTCAGCCTGCTCAGCAAGCTAATCAAAACGAAGGGCTCTGATCACAATGACATCGCCGTGAAGAAATTCCGATCGAGCCACGTATTGCTTGAGTGTGCCTGGAAAGATTGAAACATTTTCAAGCTTTAACAGTCCAACAACGAGACTAAGGAAAGAGCATTTCTTTTGAGTT
>DATGEA010000045.1:0-7294 GCA_035310605.1 Nitrospira sp.
CACCAAGTGCGGCGCATCAACGACGGACGCATCCGGCTCTCGCATGTACATCACCATGACCACCCGCAGGTAATAATAGGCGGAGACCGCGGCAAAAATCAGAGCGACGACCGCCAGCCAGGTTAAGCCTGCTTCCACCGCCGCCATGAACACATAGAACTTGCCGATGAATCCGGCCGTCGGCGGAATGCCGGCGAGTGAGACCATGAAGACCAGCATCAGGAACGCGGCTACGGGCTGGCGTTTAGCCAGTCCGGTAAAGTCTTCGATTTCCTCCCCTTCCAGGCCGCCTTTCCGGAACATGGCGATCACGGCAAAGGCGCCGAGGGTCATAAAGGCATAGAGGGCCAGATAGAGCATGACGCTGGCCAGTCCGGATGCGCCACCCGATTCTCCCATGCCGCGGCCGGCGGCAACGACGCCGATCAGGGCGTAGCCCGCATGCGCGATGCTAGAGTAGGCCAGCATGCGTTTGATGTTGGTCTGGACGATGGCGACGACGTTGCCGAGAATCAAGGTGATCACACAGAGCAGAAGGAACAGGTTGGACCAATCGGCTTTCAACCCGCCGAGTCCCTCGACGAAGACGCGAAGAAACGCGGCGAAGCTGGCGGCTTTGGAGGCCACGGCCATGAACGCGGTGACCGAGGTCGGCGCGCCCTCATACACGTCAGGCGTCCACATATGGAACGGCACGACGGCGAGTTTGAAGCCGAATCCCGCCGCCAACAGAATCGTGGCGATCAGGAGCAGGGGATCGTCGAATCCGCGCGTGCCGATAGCCCCGGCGATCGACGCCAGCTTGGTGCTGCCGGCCATGCCGTACAAGAGAGAAATTCCGTACAGCAGCAGTCCGGAGGAGAAAGCTCCCAACACGAAATACTTGGCCGAAGCCTCCAGCGAACGCGGGGATGACCGTTTGAGACCGGCCATCACATAGAGCGACAGCGACATCAACTCGGTGCCGAGATAGATCGTCAGGAGGTCTGCGGCGGAAACCATGACCATCATGCCGGACAGCGCCAGGAGGATGAATCCGTAATACTCCCCGAGATACAGCCGCTCGGCCTTCAAATAGGGGAGCGACATCAGGATGGTCAGGCCGGTCACTCCATAAAGCAGTAGTTTCCAGAAGCGGGCATAGCCGTCGACCACCACCAGATCGCTGAAGGCGGACAAACGGATGTTCAGTACACTGACCTGTCCTCCGGTCAAGCCGATACACAGGGCCAATGCTCCAAGACTCAGCCAAGCCAGGAGTTCTTTCCTCGACGAGGGAGTGATGGGGTCCAAGACCAGAACCAGACAGGCCGCAGCGACCACGATCAATTCGGGTAGGATGACAAGGAGATCCGTGCCGTACGACGTCATGGCGTGCGGTCCCCCTCTCCCTCGATGTGGTCGGAAGTCAGGACAACAGGCGCCGCATTCGCGGCCGACGGATGCGTCGACGGGGCGACTTTCGTCCGCGCCATGATGTCCAGGGTCTTGGTCACGCTCGCGTGCATGCGGCTGACGAGGGGATTGGGATAGAGGCCGATCCAAAACACCAGGACGACGAGCGGGATCAGCGTGGCCAGCTCCCGCCGGCTCAAGTCCTTGAGGTGCGGAAGCTGATGCGGCGACGGGATGCCGAACGCGACGCGCTGGACCATCCAGAGAAGATACGCCGCGGCGAGAATGATCCCGACCGATGCAAAGGCCGTCGCGGCTTTGCTCCAGAGAAACGTGCCGACCAGGACGAGAAATTCGCCCACGAAACTGTTCGTGCCCGGGAGGCCGAGCGAAGAAAGGGCAAAGATGACGAGCAGGGTGGCAAACTGGGGCATCGGCTTAGCTAAACCGACGTTTTCAACGATCAGTCTGCTATGCGTGCGTTCATAGATAATGCCGACGCAGAGAAAGAGGGCGCCGGTCGTAATCCCATGGTTGACCATTTGCAGCACGGCTCCTTCGATGCCTTGCTGGTTGAGCACGAACAGACCGAGTGTCACGAATCCCATGTGGCTCACGCTGGAGTAGGCGATCAATTTCTTCAGATCGGCTTGGGCCAACGCCATGTAGGCCCCGTAAATAATCGCGATGATCGACAGCGCCGCCATTACGGGCGTCATATCCCGGCTCGCATCCGGGAGCATCGGCAGGCTGAATCGCAAGAAGCCATAGGTGCCCATTTTGAGCAGGACGCTGGCCAGGATCACGCTGCCGGCAGTCGGGGCTTCGACGTGGGCATCGGGAAGCCAGGTATGGAACGGGAACATGGGAACCTTGACGGCGAAGGCCGCGAAGAATGCCAGAAAGAGCCACAGCTGGAGCGGCGCCGGGTATGTGACCTGGCTGAGGGCCAGAATGTCGAAGGTGCGCCCTCCGTAAAAATAGAGCACGAGAATCGCGACCAGGAGCAGCACGCTGCCCGCGAGGGTATAGAGGAAGAACTTGATGGCGGCATACAATCGATTCGGTCCGCCCCAGACCCCGATCAAGAGATACATCGGAATCAGCATCGCTTCCCAGAACACGTAGAACAGCACGAAGTCCAGGGCGACGAAGACCCCCAGCATGGCGGCTTCCATGAGGAGGAGCATGGCCATGAAGCTGCGAACTCTGACGGTGATCGCGTCCCACGAGATTAAGACACAGATCGGCATCAAGGCGGCGGTCATGAGGACCAGCGGGAGGCTGATGCCGTCGACTCCCAGACTGTAATGGATCGGCGGGGCGGCGATCCAGGCCACATGCTCGGCGAACTGCATCTGGCCCGACTGTGCATCGAACAGCCACCAGAGCGGGAGCGCCAAGAGAAGGTCGGCGACCGTAATCGCAAGAGCGATCATGCGTGCGGCCGAATCTTTGACGAAATACAGCGCGCCGGCCCCTGCCAGCGGCAGGAGTATCAGCATGGTGAGCCAGGGAAATCCGCCAGTCTGCATTCTTCCTCAGATCATCATGAACAAGGTCAAGATCACGGCGGCGCCCAGCGCCATCCCCAACGCATAGTGCTGCGTTTGTCCGGTTTGAATGAGCCTCAAGAGCCAGCCCCCCCAGGCGACGGCCCGTGCGATTCCGTTCACCGCGCCGTCGATGACGGCGACATCCACGTGCTTCCACAGCTCCGTCGCCGCGGCAAAGGTCGGGCGGACGATGCTCCGGTCGTAGGCTTCGTCCACGTACCATTTATTGAACGAAAGCTGATAGACCACCTGCCATTGCCGGGCCCAGCGATCCGGCAAGGACGGATTCAGGACGTACACGTAGTAGGCGCCGGCGATGCCGAGCAATCCCATCGCGGTGGCTAACAGCATGATCACGATGACGCCGTTGCCGTGCTGTGAAGTCGCTGTTGCGTCCGTCGCGAACATCGGTTCGAGAAATCCGGGAATCCCGAGATAGCCGGTCACGACGCTCAGCACGGCGAGAATGACCAGGGGGACGGTCATGGTGTTCGAGGGCTCGTGCACATGAGCTGCATGATGATGGTCGACGTGTGAGGGCCCCCAGAAGGTGACGAAGACCAGCCTGAAGCTATAGAAAGCGGTCATCAGGGCCGTCAGCAATCCGAAGACGGTGAGCACCTGACCGAGCGTGCCTGCGGACCAGGCCGAGACGAGGATGTCATCTTTGCTGAAGAATCCGGCGGTCAGCGGGAACCCTGCGAGCGCCAGCGAGCCGATGACAAAGGTCCAGTAGGTGACGGGAAGCTTGTCTTTCAACCCGCCCATCTTACGCATGTCCTGTTCGTGGTGCAGAGCGATGATGACAGAGCCGCAGCCCAGGAACAGCAGGGCTTTGAACGCGCCGTGCGTGAGCAAGTGGTACATGCCGGCGGTATAGGCGCCCAAACCGCAGGCCATGATCATATATCCGAGCTGACTCATGGTGGAGTAGGCCACGACGCGTTTGATGTCGGTCTGCGTCAGAGCGATCGTCGCGCCGAGCACCATGGTCAGGCCGCCGACGACGGCGACCACGGTCATGGCGGCGGGGGACAAGTTGTAGAGCGGCGCCAGACGCGCGACCATGAACACGCCGGCCGTCACCATCGTGGCCGCGTGAATGAGGGCCGAAATCGGCGTCGGACCCTCCATTGCATCGGGCAGCCAGACATGCAGGGGAACCTGCGCCGATTTCCCGATCGCCCCGGTAAACAGCAGGAGGCAGATGACGGTGAGGACCGGCACGTCCCAGCTTCCGCCCAGCGGTCCGAGGATGTTCATGACCCGCGCGGCAACGTCAGGGGCCTTTGAAAAGACATCGGAGTAGTCCAGCGAATCAAAGGTCGCCCAGACGAGCAGCAGGCCGAGGAGAAACCCGAAATCTCCCACGCGGTTGACGATGAAGGCCTTGGTCGCGGCGGCGCAGGCGGACGGCCGCTCGTACCAATGCCCGATCAGCAGATAGGAGCACAGCCCAACAGCCTCCCAGAAGACGAACAGCTGTAAGAAGTTGTCGGCCAGAACCAGCATCAACATGGAAAAGGTAAACAAAGCGATGTAGCTGAAGAAGCGGGCATAGCCCGGTTCTCCCTGCATGTATCCGATCGTATAGACGTGGACGAGCGCGCTCACGGCGGTGACGAGGAGCAACATCACCGATGTGAGCCGGTCGATCGTCAGTCCGATGTGGATGTCCAGCGCGCCGGAGGTCAGCCACGTGTACAGGCGAAACGTCGAGTGATGCCCGTCTGCCACATCGAGGAACGCCGCCACGGAAAACAGAAAAGACAGCACGACGGCCGGCACCGCCACGAGGTGGGCTTTGTCTTTGATCCAATGGCCGCACAGCCCGAGGATCAAGAACGAGGCCAAGGGAAGGAGTGGGATCAGTTCATAGATCATCAGCATTCGTTTCTCGTCGTCCGTCGATTTCGAACGACGCTGCACGTTTCACGAAAGACGGCATGCTCACCATTTCAACAGCTGAAACTCATCAACGTTGATGCCAGACTTGGCTCGATGCAGGGCGATGATGATCGCCAGACCGACAGCGACTTCCGCTGCGGCCACGGTGAGGGCGAAGAACACGAAGACCTGCCCGGCGACATTGTGGAAGTACTGCGAAAACGCGACGAAGTTGATGTTCGTGGCGTTCAGCATCAATTCCACCGACAGGAGAATGATGATGATGTTGCGTCTGATGAGCACGCCGACAACACCGGTCAGGAAGACCACCGCGCTCAAAATGAGATAGTACGACAACGGAATCATCGTGCCCGGCACTCTTGAACGTTCAATGACGGATGCTGAATGCGGTTCATGTTCGGTGACAATCCACGTTGCATTGATCCCAATTCATCCTTGCGGCGCATCGCCGCTGATGTCTCGTTTGGCCAGGATGATTGCCCCGATCATCGCGACAAGCAGAATCAACGAGGCGACCTCAAACGGGAACAGGTAGGTAGAATAGAGCACGTCGCCCAAGGCTTCCGTGTTGCCGAGCCCTTCGACCGTCTCGTCGGTATTGGCCGGCGCCGGCGGGATCGCCCGCCCCTTCGCCAGTGCGAGCATGACTCCCTCGATGGCCAGTACCGCGCCGACGATTCCGGCCACCGGCCATTGCCGGTGGTAGCGGTCGTCCTGATGCAGGTTGAGCAGCATAACGACGAACAGGTACAGCACGAGAATCGCCCCTGCATACACAATGATTTGGACGGCCGCGAGAAATTCGGCGTGGAGTGTCACGTAGAGCCCAGCGACATGAAAAAACATGATCAGAAGCGAGAGCGCGCTATAGATGGGGTTGCGCAGGGCGACGACCAGCATCGACGACGCACCGATGACCGCGGCAAAGTAGAAAAAGAAGAACTGTTCCATTTACTGCAGCGTCCTGATTTGCTTCAACTCGAAGACAACCCTGCTCCCGCTCGGCCCGTCCCACGGAACGTCTATGGCCGGCCGATCGCTCTCGCCACGTTCAGTTCGGTTTCTGTGGTACGTGGCTGAATGACACGTTAAAGAAGGCCACGTTTGGATGTTGCAGCTCCAACCGTTTCTCGCGAAAAGGGAAGGAACGATCGCCGATCGCGAGCAACTGCTGCTTGTTCAGATGCAGCTGGCGCTTGTCATAGACCGCCCACTCGAACTCCCGGGTCATTCCGAGCGCATCCACGGGGCAGGCATCGACGCACATTCCGCAGAAGAGGCACCGGGTCATGTCCATGTAATATTCTTTAGAATAGCGTTTCGTCGGTTCGCCCGGCACCTCGGCGCTGACGACGCGGATGACGCGCGAAGGGCAGGCGGCCTCGCATAGGTCGCAGCCGACGCATTTCTCCGTCCCGTCATCATAGCGAAGCAACGCCAGCATCCCGCGGTAGTTGTCCGGCAGGGTGCGCTTCTCATGCGGGTACTGCAGCGTAATCGGTTTGTAGTTGAGCAAATGAGACAACGTCGCCTTCATGCCGACGAGCAGTTCGTAGAAGATGATGGTCTTGAACCACGCTTTGAATTTCGTCATGTTCGGCTCTCAAGAATCAGCGTGCAGTGATCAGCTTTTTACACGGGGCTCAGCTGACGCTCTGCGGGCCGACAGCGTCCAGGCTCACCCCTTTGGAAACAAGTAGACGGCGATCGACGTCACCACGATGTTGCCCAAGGCGATGGGCAACATGACCTTCCAGCCGAACTTCATCAGCTGGTCGTATCGAAGCCGGGGCAACGTGGCCCGCAGCCAGAAAAACAAGAACAGGAAGAAATAGGTCTTCACCGTGAACCAGGCGATACCCTCGGCCCAGGCGAGTTGCTCCAGTCCGATATGTCCCAGAATCGTCCCCGGATAGGGGGCGTTCCATCCGCCCAGGAACAATGCGGCGGCCACGCAGGACACCAGAACCATGTTGGCGTACTCGGCGATGAAGAAGAACGCGAAGCGCATGCCGCTATATTCCGTAAAGAAGCCGGCGACCAGCTCGCTTTCCGCTTCCGGTAAATCGAACGGGACGCGGTTGGTTTCAGCCACCGCGGAGATCACATAGACGACGAAGGCGAAGATTTGGGGCGCCGGAAGCGCGAAGACGTACCAATGCCAGAATCCACCGGATTGGGCTTCGGTGATCTTCACGAGGCTGAGCGATCCGGCCAGGATCAGCACACCGACAATCGCCAGGCCGACATTCAATTCATAGCTGATCACCTGCGCGGCGGACCGCAGACCTCCCAGCAGGGAATACTTGCTGTTCGATGCCCAGCCTCCGAGAATGATGCCGTAGGCGCCGATGGAGGCGAAGGCCAGGATGTACAGGATGCCGATATTGATATCGCTGATCACGAAGGGTTCGACCGTGATTCCGAAGGCCTCG
>DATGEA010000046.1:0-10484 GCA_035310605.1 Nitrospira sp.
GCCTCTGGTGCTGTCCATCACCTCATCTCACAAACCGGTCCTCACGCTGGTTCCCGAATCACGTTCGGACGATCGAATGTGTCAGAATGTCGTCTGCGGAGTCAGCCGCAATTGCAGCTGAGATTGTTGAGGAACAGAAAAGGAACCGGGAGTCTTTTCCCGGGATCGGGAGTGAGGGACGGTTGAGTGCGAGGGCGGTTACATGCCACGTTGCTCGGACCTGTGCCGTTCGTGATGATGTGTCGCTGATGGTTCGTGATGCGCGTTAGGCCCCGACTGCCAGGGGTTCGTCTTCCGTGCTCGTGGCCGTCTCCGTGAGGACGTCCCTCCCGTTGGTCACCGCCAGAATTTCGAGATAGATCCGCTGGGCCTTCTGTGACCACCTTGTGTCCAGAGGGAGACCGCGGAACGCTGCTTCGGCCGCTTTGTGTTCGTCATGAGTGAGTAGGGCTGCGGTAGTCAGGGGGCACCTCCTCGACGTGCTGATGATGAATACGTCCTCTCTATCTTAGAGCCATGATCGGTCGGAAGGATTCAGATGGCTTGGTCGCTACCGATTCTCCAGTCGGTTGTAGTCCAACAGTCCGGCTCCGATCGGGTCGATCCGGCGATAGGCCTCGTGGACCCCATCGCTGTGCGACCAGAAGTCCCGGTTGGTGCGACGTACGGCGAAGCGCTCTGCGAGCTTGCGATAGTCCGCCTCGCTGGTGAGCCCGGCCACCGCCGCGATGAACTCGGGCAGTGCCGACTGCTCCACACGATAGAAGGTGTTGGGATGGGCACCGATGAGGCCGCGCGCGACGGTGAGCGCATCTTCATCCGGGAGGCGGCGGGACTGCTGGTTGAAAAGCGAGGCGATGTTGCTGAACCCGTTGTCGTGCAGCAGCGTGTAGATCTGGTCCTGACGCACCGCCGTTCCCGTCTCATTCGTGACGGTGAGCACTGCAACTTCGGGCAGCCATTGCAGCGCCTTTCCATGGACCTTCGCCAACGAACGCAGTTGTGCGCGCAGCTCTGCGTCCGGCTCGCCTTGGACGTCATAGACCTGGTTCAGCACCCCGGTGAGCCGTTGACGCAACAGGTCGAACAGCTCGCGTGTGGGGCTGTTCGTCTTGTACGTAATGCCGCTTTCCTTCTGGACACGAATGTGGCGTCTGAAGAGATAGTCCATGACCGACTGGTGGGCATCCCGGTACCAGAAGGCCCGCTCCCGTTCCCGCTCCTGGCTGGGCAACATCAGCAGGAAGTTGGATTCTCCCTCCATCCGCAAAAAATCCATATAGAGTCGCGTGTCGAGCTGGTGTCCCGAGAAGCCATAGACGTCGAAGCCGGCGACGAGGAGATAGTGAATGCGCTCGAACAGGTCATAGGACACGAGCCAGGCGGTTTTGGGTTCGTCACCGACGAGGCCCTGCACGACGGAGGCACTGTCGGCATGTCGGAACACAGTGAGGGCTGCGTTCCGGTTCTGTCCTTCTCCGTTCCAAATGAAGGACAGGTCTGCGGCCTCTTCCTCGATCTTGAGACCTTCAAGGTAGGCTTGCTTGGCTTTGAGGAATTCGTCCTGCATGCGGGAGTACTTTAACCAGGAGAGCAGGCCGAGCGGAGTCGCGCCTTCGGCGGTCGGCAGGTAGAGATGTTTGCTGTTCCGCGCCAGGAACTCTTCGTTCTTGTCGAGCACGGCGCTGTCCGGGTCCACGAAGAAGATCCAGAATCGCTCTTCGATGACGTCCAGCGCGATCGTCCCGCGGCAGACGGGACCCTTGATGAACTGCCCCACGAACACGAGGGCGTCGTCGAGTAAAAACCGGTAGCGCGAACGGACCGGTAAATCGCGGAAGGCCACGAAGGGATTGGATGCCACGCCGGCTTCATAGCCGGGCAGGGCGCCGACGTCGTACGGCGCGTCGAGGAACAGTTCGGTATAGCGTTGCTTGCGCGAGAGACCGAGTGCATAGGGGATGTGTGTTTTGGCGAGGAGGCTGCCGCGCACCGGCTCGAGACGATAGTAGACGCGGGATACGCCCGGGTCGTCATAGGGCCGGCGCGTGACGATCAGGTCGATCGGCTGACCAGGCGCCGAACGGGAGCGCACGAGTCGAAACCACTGTCGATCGGGGAGCTCGTCAAAATAGAGATGGGTGAGGTGCAGGTGCTCGTAGAGGTAGCGGCTCATCAGGCGATGCTTGGGCGAATCACCGTTGAGAAAGGCTTCCCACTCATCCACCTGCGCGCGCAGGACGGGCGCGACCGGGTCCGGTTCCCGATAGGGGGCGCCTTGCTCAATCCAGCGCATGAGGGTCTGGTGTTCCTGGTCGGTCACACCAGGCAGGCCATAGGGCATGCCCCAGAGCGGGTACTTGGCCGCAAAGGCATCGAACTGATTGTCGGTGGGACATTGCTGCTTTCGATCCAGCGAGAAGTCGAAGGTCTCCGGCAGGAGCGGTTGCTCAGGCAGGGAGTGCGCGCGCTTGAGAGCCAGCATGCGTGCCAGCACGCCGGCGTGGCGCGCTTCTTCCGTCGCTTCCGCGGATTCCAGTAAGACGGGAAAGAATTGTTTCTTCCGCCAGGCCGCGACCGACTGGGCATCTTCAAACAGACGGGTCGGCTCGGCCGTGAAGAGCCGCTTGGCGTCGTAGACTGGTTTCTTGTTCGCGCCCCGTGCGAGCCCTTCATAGGCGGTCAGGTTCAGTTGGCAGGGGGCGTCGTAGCAGCCGTGGCAGACGGCACAGCGCCGTTCGAAGATCGGTTGCACGTCCCTCCAATAGTCGACGGGTGCGATGCCGGCCGTACTCGAGGGAGGCGCTGGTGGCTCGCCCGTGGTCACCGGCCTCGGCAGCGGTGGTTGCGCGCATCCGGCCAGAGCCAGCAGGAGGAGCCCCCAATGCCACCAGCCGCCAGCGGTCAAGTGTTGAAGCTGGACCGCCGCGACTTGTTCTCTGTCCTCGTCATGCCGCTTGGGTGCGCTGTTCACGCTCGTTGGTCTCCTGCTTTGACTTGCTCCTATCGTTGCGCGCGGACTGTAGCACAATGCTGAGCTTGTTGCGCCGTTCTCCGGACGGGGGAAATGAGAAATTATGAATGAGAAATGCCCAAAGAAAGTTCTGACTTGAAGAGGGTGAGAAGAGAAGCAGGCTGAGATCCGACGGATGAATCCCGCCCAACCTCTCACGCTCGCCCTGGAACTGTCCGACACCTGCTGCGAGTTGGAGCGCTCGTGTTTGCCCAGGCGCTCACAGAGATCGTGCGTCGTCTCGACGAGGCGAATGCCCGGCACCTCTTGGATCAGTATGCGCTCATCGGAAAAGTTCGGTAATGGCCTGGGGAGGTGACACACGATGAAAGCTACAGATGGCGTCATCGACGACGAAGATACCATCCTGTCCGCTGACCTGATGGCCATCAATCAATATTGCATGCATGCCAAGCTGTGCGAGCATTGGGGCTTCGAACGGCTGCAGCAGAAGGTTCGCGCGCGCAGCATCGCTGTGATGAAGGATGCCGACCGGCTTACCGGTCATATTCTCTATTTGGAGGATGTCCCCAAGGTGCATCGGATGCGCGCCGTGCATCTGGGAGAGACGGTGCCCGAACAACTGATGAAGTTCGATCTGAAGGCTGAGCAACACATGTTGCCGCTGCTGAGCGGCGGGGTGCGGCACTATACCAAGGTTTCGGACAACACAAACGTCGATGGTCGGTGCGCCTGTTGGTGGCTGCCGGGTCATCAGGATTTCGGCCGCAAGCGCAGCACGGCGAGCGACCGGGCTTCGAGATCGTACTGAAACCCGGCTTTCAGGATGGAGACCTGCTTGGCGTTCTCTTGCGTGAGGGCCGTATCCATCACCGGTTGCCACCGCACACCGCGCTTGTGGGCGGGCAGGGTGAACGGCCGCGGCTCATGGTGCGCGTTGAGCAGGATCAGGAATGTGTCGTCCAGGAGCGGGCGTCCTTTCGAGTCTTTCTCGTCGATGGCATGGCCGGCCAGCCGTACGCCAAGGCAGCGGACATACCCTTTGGCCCAGTCTTCATCCGTCATCTCTTTGCCGTCGGGGCGGAGCCAGGAGAGATCCTTGACCTCCGCGCCACGGATACGGCGGCCTTGAAAGAATCGCCGCCGCCGGAACACCGGATGGTGCTGTCGCAGCTGGATGAGGCTCTTGGTGAAGGCCAGGAGCGTCTGTTGCGGTTTGCTCAGCTTCCAGTCGACCCAGCTGATCTCATTGTCCTGGCAGTAGGCGTTGTTGTTGCCGCGCTGCGTCCGCCCCATCTCATCGCCTCCGCAGATCATCGGGACCCCTTGCGACAAGAGCAGCGTGGCGAGCATGTTGCGCTTCTGTCGTTCCCGGAGCGCGAGAATCAACGGTTTTATCGTCGGTCCCTCCACGCCGCAATTCCAGCTGAGATTGTCGTCCGTGCCGTCACGGTTGTGCTCGCCGTTGGCCTCGTTGTGCTTCCGGTCATAGGAGACGAGATCGTGCAAGGTAAACCCGTCGTGCGCCGTCACGAAATTAATGCTTGCATGGGGCCGGCGGCCGCCGCCTTCATAAAGATCGCTGCTCCCGGACAGTCGATAGGCCAACTCCGCCACCTGCCCTCCGTCGCCTTTCCAGTATCGCCGGATCGTGTCACGATATTTTCCGTTCCACTCGGCCCAGCCGGCGGGGAAGTTGCCGACCTGATAGCCGCCTTCGCCCAAGTCCCAGGGTTCGGCAATCAATTTGACCTGGGAGAGGACCGGATCCTGATGAATGATGTCGAAAAATGCGCTGAGGCGGTCCACGTCATGCAGTTCCCTCGCCAGCGCGGAGGCGAGGTCGAATCGAAAGCCGTCCACATGCATCTCGAGGACCCAGTACCGCAGGCTGTCCATGATCATCTGTAAAATACGAGGGTGACGGACATTCAGGGTGTTGCCGCAGCCGGTGTAGTCCAGATAATAGCGCGGCTTGTCGGGGAGCAGCCGGTAGTACGAGGCGTTGTCTATTCCGCGAAACGACAGCGTCGGGCCCAGCTGATTGCCTTCTCCCGTGTGGTTGTAAACCACGTCGAGGATGATTTCGATGCCGGCGCTGTGGAGCGCCTTGACCATGGTCTTGAACTCCCACACCGGCTGTGCCAGAACCGACGAGGTGGCATAGTGACTGTCCGGAGCGAAAAAACCGATCGAGTTATAGCCCCAGTAGTTGGTGAGACCGCGATCGACCAGTTGTTTGTCGCGGACGAAATGATGGACAGGCAGCAATTCGACCGCCGTGATCCCCAGGTTTTGCAGATGCTCGATCACGGCCGGCGCCGCAAGTCCGGCATAGGTGCCGCGCAAGTTCTTCGGGATGTCCGGGTGTCTGGCTGTCAGTCCGTGCACATGGGCTTCATAGATCACCGTCCGATCCCAGGGGGTTCGCAACAATTGGTCTCCGCCCCAGGTGAACGCCGAGTCGACCACCACACATTTCGGTATGGAGCCGGCGTTATCCTGCTTGTCGAGGGAGAGATCGGCCCGGGGATCGCCGACCCGGTATCCAAAGAGCGCGTCGGACCAGTGGATCGTGCCGGCAATCGCCTTCGCGTAAGGATCGAGCAGGAGCTTGGCTGGGTTGAATCGATGCCCGGCTTCCGGTTCATAGGGTCCGTGAACGCGGTAGCCATAGTGCTGTCCGGGCCGTACCTCCGGCAGGTACACATGCCAGACCCGATCGGTGCATTCCTCGAGCCGAATCCGGTGCTGGTCCTGAGACGCGTCAGGTTCGTCAAACAGACAAAGCTCCACCGCCGTGGCATTTTCGGAAAACAGCGCGAAGTTCACTCCCTCGCCGTCCCATGTTGCCCCCAACGGGTAAGGATTCCCTGGCCAGATTCTCATTTGCGTCAACCTCCTCGGTGCGGTGAGGCCTGCAAGATGCCGGGCCGAAACTCGCTCACCAAATTAGCATATAATGACACCTGTTGGCGGGCGTTATGAGGCTGGTAAGCACCGGCTTGAACGGCGGCACGATATCATCTTTCTCCCGGGTATATCATCATGCAAACCTCCCGTGTTCTCATTATCGATGACGATCTTATTTTGCTCGACACACTGGCTTCGACCCTGCGCCTCCGGCTTCCCGATGTTCACATTGAGACGATCGACTCCGCGCTCTCAGCTTTGGAGCGTATCAGGGCAACGGAGTATGCCGTCATCGTTTGTGACGGACACCAGCCTCGAATGGAAGGCGTCGCATTTGTCCGGTTCGTGCGGAAGATTCACGCGGAGCAGCCGGTCTTGCTGCTGATCGAAAAGTCCGATCAGGACCTCATCCGGCAGGCGATCGACGCCGGCGTCTATGACATTGTAGTGAAACCCATCGACGAAGGACTGTTCCTGCTCGCCGTGCAGCGCGCACTTGAAGCCTCAGGATTACGGGGCCAGGTCAAGCGGGAAGAAGAGCGGCTCTTGTCTACCGTGCAGAGGGTGATGAAAGATCTCGAGGTGCTCTACGGTGCAGATGGTTTGCAGGCGCATTTTGAGGCATTCATGAATTCCGTCGAGGCTGAAAGAACGAAATAAACGTCGCGATCGGGGGTACAGGCGGCTTTCGTTCGGGAGCAAACAGGGTGTCAGACACCGATCCGTTCGCCGCTCACGTTTTGAAGCGCTGAGCTGTTTCACGAGGAGCCGCCCGGCCTTTACGGGGCTTCCCTTCGACCCGACTACTTTTCTATCTCTTCGCGAGGGGAGTCATAGCTGAGTGCGATCCGGGTCCGGGGGTTCCCATATATCCAGATGCTTGCCCTCAACTTGAAAGAGCTGTTGCGCACTGAAGATCTGCTCCACCTCCTCGGGGCAGGACATTTTCACGACCCCGAGGCCGAGGGAGTGGCCAGACACATCCTTCAGCATTTGAGCTGACTCCACAGTTCCGAACGGGACGAAGATCTTACGGAGCTGCGCATTGGAGAACGAGGACGGTAGCCCATTGATATGGATTGTTGATGCCATGCCTAATCCTCCTTGTGAGAGGTAGGCATTGTCTTGGTGAGCAAGGGGCAGGAAAATAAGCCCAGGAGTGGGGCCGGAAACGGGGCTTCTTTAGGAGCTCTTGCGCAAGGCAATGTCTGCCTTAACGGTGATCGAACTATTTTCAGCCTACCAGTAATACCTACTGACATCCAACAATCTGATCGAACTGGCGCACATCCATAGACCTCGCGCTACGAGACATTCTCGTCGTGATTGATCTATTCAGGCCTTCATTATACTGCTTGACTCCTCCGCCCAATGCGCCCAGGGTGACATTGTTCGGTGTGAAGCTCCGCTGACTGTCCTATCTCTTGCGCTTCTTACTTCTTCCCAGCGTGACCGATTCCTCAGTCTCCGCCGCTCCGATGCCCGAGGTCCTCTGAACGGCTGCATGCCCTGTGTCGTGGTCTGCTGATGAAGGCGGCCGGGACGCCGGCCCTGCTCCAGAGGACTGTTCGACTATCTTCACCTTCCATAAGAGAGGAGTGGACCATGCTGTACTACGCACTGGTGTTCATGCTCGTCGGCTTGGTTGCCGGCGCCCTGAATCTCGCCGGAGTCTCGACCGTTGCGGTTCAGATTTCGTGGATTCTCTTCTTGATCGGGATCGTGCTGGTTGCGGTCCATTTAGTCACGTTGATCACGAGGCGCACCACTCGGAAGGTGTGAAGATGGTGGAGTGGTCGTCCGCCGGTTTCCCGCGTGATGACCCGGACCGAAGTTAATCTCTACAGAGAAAGGAGAACAGGATGAATGCTGATCAACTCATGGGGCACTGGTTGCAGTTCAAAGGCGAACTGAAACGGCAGTGGGGCAAGTTTTCCGATGATGACCTCCAGCTGATCGCCGGAGACTACGAGAAGTTCGCCGGCAGGGTCCAGGAACTCTACGGGGACAAAAAGGACGAGTTGATGAAATGGGCGGATCGCTGGCATGAGAAGCCGGAACCGGAAGCCGTGGGGAAACAGTAATCCCACCGCATGCCGGCGAAGAACATAAGACGACTGACGACACACTTTTACAATTCGGTTTAAGGAGAAACGATGAACACACGCACTGTTTTGACATTCTGCACGGCTTTGATGATCGGCGGGGCGCTCCTCACGGGTTCGGCTGATGCGCTCGGCAAGGCCGATGAGAAGACGCCGATTAATGATGCCTGGTTGACGGCGCAGACGAAGATTGCGCTGTTTGCCGATGCCCGGGTCAAGGGGCGTGAGATCAATGTCGAGACCACCCAGGGGGCGGTGATGCTTCGCGGCAAGGTGGATTCGGACGCAGCGAGGCAGGCGGCGGAAGGGATTGCCATAAAGCTCGACGGTGTCAAATCGGTGAAGAACGAATTGCAAGTGGTCGCTCCTTCCAAGCGCGAGGCGATCGATGACAAGGATGAGGCAATTACGGCTCGCGTCAACGAGCAGATCGCGAAAGATGCCCACTTGAAGACAGCCGGCATTCGTGCGCAGACGAATGCGGGCGTGGTTTCGCTGAGCGGCGAGGTTCAGGATCTCATGACGAGTGCCCAGGCATCATGGACGGCCTGGCAGGTTCCCGGTGTGAAGTCGGTGAAGAACGATCTCACGGTGAAACAGAAGGCCTAAGGTTTTCCTCACAGGACACAGGCGATCTCCGTCCGTCGACCTCCGACCAAGGTGCGGTCGACGGACGAGAGCGTCGCCCACTCAGTCAACCATAAACAACACGGCAGCGTGAAGAGGTGCATGATGGCCAGGGAAACTGTTTCGAATCCAACAATGCCGAGAGTGTCGGCCGGCACGTCCACGGTCGGTCCAAACGCTGAAGAATCCGGTTCTTCTATCCGGATATCGAAGGCCGATTGGGATCACGAGCGCGTTGCGCGGCGGGCCTACGAACTCTATGAGCAACGGGGTCGGCAGGAAGGCCGGGACTTAGAGGATTGGGCGAAGGCAGAACGGCAACTGGCTGACGCATCGAGTAAGTAATCACACAGACCGCCGGTCGAATGGACTTGTCTTTCGATCACCAAAGGAGATGAGGCGATGAACACGCTCTTACGTTGGGACCCTATCAGCAGAACTCGATGGAATCCGTTCAAGGATCGGGATGAATTGGAAAACCGGTTGGCGACGATGCTTGCCGCCCGGGAGGTGACTGGGAACGGGGGAAAGGAAGCCCTTACGGTGGCCCAGTGGTCGCCGCTGGTGGACATCACGGAGGATGAGAAGGAATACCTCATCAAGGCCGAGTTGCCAGAAATGAAGAAAGAGGACGTGCGGCTCACGGTGGAGAACGATGTCCTGGCGATTTCCGGTGAACGGAAATTCGAGAAGGAAGAAAAGGGGAGAAAATATCACCGGGTCGAGCGCGCCTACGGGAGCTTCGTGCGCAGCTTCACCCTTCCGGAGGATGCGGATGGGAGCAAGGTGACCGCCGACTTCAAAGACGGCATGCTCCAGGTGCATCTCCCGAAATCCGAGAAGGCGAAGCCGAAGGCCATCGAGATCAAGGTGGCCTAGTGTTGCGTTGATTCGGAGCGTCAGGGAAGGCTTCGTACGCACCGGCGACGATGGAGTCTTGCTGACGCTCCGCGCCCGCCCGGGATTCTGAAACGGGGACATTCTTCTGTTCCCGGAGCCCCTGACGCGCTTGCGGTGTTCTCCAGGAGGGGAGTAGGCTGAAGCGTTCGCAATTCCGCACGCGAGCGGTGCACCATGCCGGTGTTCCTCCTGCTAATCCTGTTCCTGCCGCTCTCTGTCCATTCGGAAGATCTCGGTGAGCTGAGCTTGAATCCGTTCAACCTTGAATCCACGTCCAATCCCTCCGGTGCCGGCAGCCCGTTCAAGCAGGACGGCGTGAACAATCCCTTTAGTCCCTACGGCAGTCCGTTCAGTAATCGATCGACGACGAATCCGTTCCCGACCGACGCGCCGCGACTTTACGACCAGCAGGGGAACTACCGGGGTCAGTTGAGCGCAAATCCTTTCGATCCCGATTCGACGAGCAACCCCTTCTGCCGCTACGGCTCGCCGTTTTCTCCCGATTCGATCAACAATCCCTTCGCTGCCGGGAATCCCTACAGCCCCGGCAGCCCGACCAATCCCTACGACCGCGGCCTGCGGATCGAAGGGAAGTGATCCGACCGCTCAATCTCTCGCCGCTTCCTTCGTGCTCACCGGTGCTTCCCAAAAAAGCCATGCCGATGTATCCTGCCGCCGTCCCTCGCCTGTTCCCATGCCTGTAATCAGGTGATGCGAAGGGGACAGGCGCGGCTCACGGGAGGGTTCGGACCATAGAGGAGGAGGTGTGGCGATGCCGGGAATGGATTTCATCATGGAATATGTCATCCGCTACGGGTTCCAAGTACTGGGCGCGGCCATTGTGTTCGCGGCCGGTGTCTTGATCGCCCGCTGGGTCGGCAAGCTTACGCAACAACGGCTCGAACGCCAGGACATGGAGCCGCCCGTCCGGATGCTGCTGGCCAAAGCCGTGCAGATCGTGATTC
>DATGEA010000047.1:0-3020 GCA_035310605.1 Nitrospira sp.
GGTACCATTGTCCGATCGTCGTCCTCGATGCCATGATCGTCAGCGGTTTCCCATGGTCGAGAGCCTCGCTGGCCGTCCCATAATCGTTCGGTATCAGTCCTGCCATGCGCAGGCCCAAGATATTTTCGGTCTCGCTCAACAAGTCCTTCTGATCATTCGTATAGCGGTTGACAACCACCAGCACCTTGCCTGCCTGGCACTGTGCTGCTCCCAAGGCGTCCAGCAGTCGCTTGGTTCGACGGATGGCCGGCAACGAGAGCGTCGTGACGACGATGACCTGATCGGAGCAATCCAGGGCTTCCTTGACCGCCGGCTCGAGCACATGTCCGCAATCAACGAAGACATGCCGATGCATGGATCGCAGGAGTCCAACCACCCGCATCGTACTGCCGGGGACTTGTTCGGCCCCTTCAAATCCTTCATACCCTGACGGGAGTAGATGGAGCCCCGATGAATGCATTGCCAAGCTGCTCCGGACGATCGTCTCATCCAGTCGCGAGATGTCCTTCGAGAGTTGTTTAAGCCCTTGCGCCGCATGGAGGTCCAAGAACAGTCCGAGATCTCCGCCATGCATGTCGAGATCCACCAGCGCCACCGACTCCCGTTGGCTCGCTTGCTGCACGGAAATCGCGAGATTCGTGGCGACTGTGCTCGCGCCCACCCCGCCCCTCGCGCCGATCACGCTGACGACCCTCCCCGACTGCATCTCCGCGCCAGACACTCGCCCATTGAATCGTTCCTCGAAACGAGTTATGGCCGGCTCTACGTCTTGGCGTGTTAATGGCTGAGGCAGAAACTCCTTCACCCCGAGGCGGAAGGCTTCCAGCAGGACCTGTGGGTCCGTCCGCGAAGCCGTGAGAAACACCTCAAGGTCAGGCGATGTGCTCAACAGTGTGCGGATGTGCCCGAACGTCTGTTGCGGGCGCAATTCGTCCAATTCGAGCAACAACATGTCTGCCGCGCCGGTCCCCTGTCCCCTGGTGATCAGGTAGTCGCGCCGACGCGACACGATTTCCTCAAACGTTTGTCGAGCCGCTTCGTTCCGACAATCGATCGACACCGCAATTAATCGAGCCATGCCAGCCAATCTCCTTAGTTGTACAAATTATTCGACAAGACCTGGAATCGTGGAAAGGACCGGCCCATAGGGAGGCCCGCCTCCGGTGGTATTCCCCTCGAATATGTTGCACAGGATCGTCGCCTCGATCAGAAAATTCGGCGCCCCCTGAATGTTCGTAATGCGGGCTTCCGCATACCCGATGATCGGGATCGGACCATTCGGGGGACTACAGTCGGGAGAGTTATACACGGGCACGAAGACGTCCCAATAACCGGTGCTTGGATCTTTCTTGGCATTGTAGAGATTGATCAGATTCGGAAACGCGCTGGCCACGTTGCCGTTGATAAAATTCAGATCGTCTCCAGGCGCCGTGGCAGGCGACTCATAGGTACCGGTACGCATCCCGTCGATGATATTCCTTAATGTATTGGCGTTGGCTGGCGACGATTCGAACGTATGCCAGGCGGAGCAGGCCTGTGGGGTCCCGTCATTCGGATAAAACTTAATATAGTCTCCGCAGCCGAACTGGGTGAAATAATACGATGAGATCCCGAAGGGCACGTCCAATTGCCCAGGAGCAGTCTGGCCGACCGCCGTCATGTCTGCCGTCGCCACGGCGCTCACGCTGATACTCGACATCCCAATCACATTCGCAAGGAACGTACTGATTGCTCCGTTTGCGGTAGGATCCCGCCTGGATACGACTCGGACCGCTTTCGGCTGGGCAGCCGTGGGAGTGAACGTTCTGGTCGACGGATTCCAGATTCCAATCGCAATATCTGCCGGATTGATGGTGATCGACACCCCTGCCGCTGAGTTCAAGTTGGCTGTCGCTTGCACAGCGGCGACAACGATCGCTTGATCCCCGCCAGTAAGGGTGTAGGTCTGCTGCTCGGCGTTAGTCATCCCTTCGTAGATGAGCCCGAGCGCACGGTCACCGGCCAAAGCCGCTGCATCCGACACGTTCTGCAGTTCGTTCCTCGCTACCAAGGCGTGACCGATGTCGATCGCGGCAGCGCCCATCGTAAGGAGTAGGGTCATCATCACGGCTACCATGACGGCCGTCGCCCCACGCGAGTTGTTCAGGGGTCCCATCAAGTGCTTGATCATCGGCTTATTCATGACGCATCACCGTTTGGGCTGTAATTGTGAGTGGGTTCGGAATCCCCACAACCGTCGGGATATAAGGAATCAGAAAGCTATAGGGATACGTCGCAGTCACAGTCAGAGTGTTGGGATTGGTCAACCCGGCTCCGGTCACAGTAAACGTGACATTCGCAGGATTGATACCAGTGTTTGTCAGGTAGTTGTCGCAGATACTAATAATTTCCCCTACCGTGCGCTTCGGAGGTCCCTGGACAATGCCCGCCCTGGCTCCCTCACGGCTCGCATTGGTTACGACCTCCCGGCTATACATGATCATGCCGAATTCGATAATCCCGAAGAGCATCGTCAAGAGCACCGGCAATAGCAGCGCAAATTCCGCTGCCGCCGCTCCCCGTTCATTCAGCTTTCTCATTGGATACAACCTCTTGCTCGACTACTTGGTTTGCACGCCGCTAGACACGACCGACCGGTTGAATTCCGCATCGGGCTTTTCGAAACCTTTCCGATAGACCTCCATCGCGGTCGCATTCACCCTGCCGTCTTGACCTTCGACTGGGTCGAGTTGTTCGCCGGCCGCGGGATCCAGGACCTGTTTAGCCCGCATGTCCTGATAAGCGGTTCCCCAGTTCGGGCTGATCGTCGTCGGAGCACAAGCCCCGAGCAGTACGCCCATGCTCATTACCATCAACATCGTTTTCATGTTTCTCATTGCTATCTCCTTCTTCTTGTCCGACTGGCAACCTTCCACTTGCTTGCCTTACGGCATGATATGCCCGACCTGTCCTTCCATCGCTCTGCCTCTCGTCACACGGTTAGAAAGTACCTCGGCCGCAGGCGACGTCTGACCGGCTTT
>DATGEA010000048.1:0-1634 GCA_035310605.1 Nitrospira sp.
TAACACATGTTAATCAGGGGCAATACTCCCACCCGGGAGGCCAAGAAGCGGTAGAACAGATGGCACTTGTGAAAACATTCGGGGCGAGAATCGCTGCAGTCTGTACCTGTGTCCCCACGAGGCGATTCGACAACCTGACAGACTCCGCAGAATTCAGTGAAGAGGAAATCCGCAAAGTGACCGGGATGGCCGGCGTCGCCGCGAGGCGGCTGGCAGGAGACACTGTCTGCAGCAGCGATCTGTGCGTTGCGGCAGCCAAACGGGCCCTGGATAGATTGAGTTGGAACCCTGACTCGATTGACGCCCTAATTATGGTCACTCAGACCCCTGACTATTTCCTACCTTCCACCGCCTGCGTCGTGCACCAGCGATTGGGACTGTCGGACCACTGTGCCGTATTCGACGTGGGCCTCGGCTGTTCCGGATATCCATACGGTATGTGGCTGGCCGCGATGATGCTGCAAGGTGGCGGGGTACGCCGCGCCCTCGTGTTGCACGGGGAGACCCCGACCAGGTTTTCGGACAAAGCGGACCGGTCTGTTTCTTTGTTGTTTGGAGATGCCGGCTCGGCTACGGCGTTGGAAGCGACCGGCTCCGGCAGCACCACCCCCTGGCACTATGCCCTGCATTCAGACGGCAGTGGATACAACTCCATGATCATCGAGTCCGGGGGCTTTCGAGATCGATTCGGCTCAGACCCGCGAAAACATTGTGTGCACATGAATGGCGCGCTCATCTTCAACTTCACCATTAAGCGGGTCCCTGCGCTGATCGATGAAACTCTAACGGGCGCCGGAATCTCTTCCGATGACGTCGATTATTTTATTTTCCATCAGTCGAATCAATTCATCATGAAACACCTCTGCGTCAAGCAATCTCTTCCACTTGAGAAAGTCCCCATTATTCTCAAAGATTTCGGGAACACGGGTGGAGTTTCGATTCCCTTGACCCTCACCCAAGGTAAGCTGACGAGACCGCCGGACCGTGCCCTTCGCCTGATGCTCTTAGGCTACGGCGTGGGATTATCCTGGGGATCTGCGCTCGTCGACTTGGACCCCAAGGCGATACTGGATTCTGTCGAACTGGACAACTGCACGCAGGTGTCGGCGTGAGTGATGAAAGCGGGAAGACCTTTCAGGGTAAGACCATCGTGGTGTCCGGCGCATCTTCCGGCATCGGGCGTGCAGTAGCCATTCATCTTGGCCGACAGGGCGCAGGGCTCGTGATCATCGGTCGTGATCGGGAACGATTGGAAGATACCGCGCGTCGGGCTAGCGCTTCGACCTGCCGGATTCTTGAACTGGATCTCAGCCGACAGGCTGATATCATGCCGGCCATCAAAGACGCCGCGGCGGCAGTCGGACGGTTGTACGGCTTGTGCCATGCGGCTGGAACCGTGGAGACATTACCGCTGAGCGCCACCGGTCCCGAAAAACTTCAAGCGATGATGCAAGTGAATTATCTGGCGGGAATGGAATTGGCGCGAGCGGTTTCACGACGGGATATTCTGAACGAAGACGGCGGTTCCATTTTGTTCATCTCGGCGATCTATGGCCTCATCGGCAAACCGGGCCAGATCGCCTATAGTGGGAGCAAAGGAGCGTTGACGGCTGCCGCGCGAGCCATGGCGATCG
>DATGEA010000049.1:0-9014 GCA_035310605.1 Nitrospira sp.
CCTGCCACAACGACGGCTTGACGGTCAGATTGAGGAATCCGGGCCGGACAATTTCCACCCGGTCGAAGAGTTGTTCCCGATGAGGAAGATTTTCAACGATGATCTGTGCGATGTCGTGAGGCGCACGCTGCTCGGATGAGGCCAGCGACATGGCGACCGTCGAAGCCAGATCGCCCCATTCGGGTCGTTTGGGCGCGTCGAGGCTCAGCGCAGGCCACGCTTCCGTTTTCAACTGCCCTTTTTCCTTAGCCCCATTGAGGGCTCCGAGCAGGGCACTGGTCACCTTTTCCTGGACGACACCCTGAGACAAGAAAGCGCTCCTAAGTCCTTACCATTGAAAGAAAAAATTAACTTGCCACTTTAGCATACGGGGTAGGCTGAGACAAGGAAGATCGTGAGGGATTTCGAGGGTTTGCACCCTCAGGATGCTGTATGCGACAGGCTGATACGATTTTCTCAACCGACAGGGCCAGACAGGGCTTTTCGATACATTGGATGACCGCATCCCAGGATCGGCACGTGCAGGCCGTCCCTCGCGCGACCGTAACAAGGCGGCCACGAGGAGCCCATCGCACGGGATCCGTCGGGCCGAATAGTGCAACGGTGCGAAGACCTACCAGCGATGACAGGTGGGTCATACCAGAATCGTGACCGATGAAAAGCTGCATGTGGGCAAGCAATCCTGCGAGGGTACAGAGATCGAGCCCCCGTAACACAGGCGGCTTCTTCGAGAAGGCCGTCAACAGGTTGCGAACTGACTCATGATCGGCCGGTCCTTCCAAGACCACGGGGAACGCGCCCTCATCCTGGAGCTGTTTCATCACCGGCAGGAGAACCTCCGGTCCGACGCATTTGTGCCGGCTTCCGCTGCCGGGGTGGACGAGAATGATCGGCTGATCGGCGCGTACGCCTCTCTCCTCCAGGCAAGCAAGCCCACGCATGAGCAAGTGGTCCGGCACCGCGAGGGCAATTGGTGGAGAGGAAGCGGTTGCCGGCTCACCGATGGCTTCAGCGAACCGGTCACTTTGGTGCCTGGCGAACAGCTGGGATGAGAACGGAGACCGGACTCGCACATCCTTTGCACCACCGCGCTGAAGTACAGCGGCAACGGTACCCGATTCATCCTGCATCCAGGCCACCGCAAGATCACATCGCCCCAACCAGTCCTTGAGTACGCCAGGGACTTCCGCGGACCGACCGAATAATTCGGCGCAGTCGCTGCTTCCCACGGACATCCAGGCATCGATCACGCGACATTTCTGCAGCAATCGAGCAACCTGTTCGTGGGCACACAGCAATAATTCGTGACGAGGGAAACGAGCCCGAATCCCCCTCATGGCGGGGACCGCGAGTAAGACGTCTCCGACTGCGCCCGGATGAATGATGACGACCGTGCGTTCCATCTGTCCATCAGGAAGAGCGGGGATCTGTTGGTGCGGCGTGCAATGCCCGCGCGGCCTCAAGATCGGAGGGCGTATTGACGTTCAGAAACGATCGTCCATCGGGGTCGATCCCGCTGAGTTCAGCCTCCGTGATGAATCGCACCTGAAGCGATGGATGCGTAACCATCTTTTGAATCTTCAAGTCATGCGCTTTGAGCATCTCTTCCATCACCGGGAGACATCGCCGGCTGTAGAGCGCATGCATCGGCTGCATGCTATCGCCCTGTTTTGCCATCACAATATCGGTATTGCCTTTCAATCCGGTGACATACTGCACCACTCGAGGATCAAGGAACGGCATATCGCACGCGACCACAAAGACGTAGGGTGTGACGGCCTGCCTGAGCCCGGTATAGAGGCCACCGAGACTCCCGCAGTCCGGCACGAGGTCGCGAACCACCGGCACCTCCGCCTGAAGCGCGGGACTGTCCTGCGCAATCACGACGAGCACGTTCTGAAAAACCGAGCGAAGGACGGCAAGACTTCGTCCGAAAAGCGTCGACTCCCCTATGTGAAGAAACCGCTTGTCATGCCCCATCCTTCGGCTTTTTCCCCCGGCTAGGAGAACGCCCGTCACATCGGTAATCATGTCGTTCTCATAGCCAGAAAGTCGCCAAAAAACAAGGAGGGGGTGGGTTGCCCCACCCCCTCCGTTGCGTTTCTCACTCAGTCTTCTCTGCGAACCTTAGAGGGCCTTGCCCTTCTTCTTGTTCGCCCGACGAGTCAACACCCATCCTTCGAGAAGAACCACACCAAACGCAATCACCACCGGATAGATGTAGGTCTCTCGTGGAGTCGGAGGCTGCATGAACGTGTAGTAGAAGGCCGATACGGCCATCTTTCGTCCTGCATCACCGTTGTGACCGTCCCATGCAAAGAACACCGTTGGGATGTATTGGCCCACTTCGAAGAAGGTATCTTCGTCGTAGTCCTGATCCTTCTTGTTTCCCACAGGTCGTTGGATCATGACGTACCAGCGACCGTCTTTCCACTCGCTCTTGAGGACTTTCATGCTCTCTTCATAGGTATCGCGCTCTTCGAAGTCCTTATCCCAGCCGGTTCCCTTGAAGGCGCGGATGGATCCATCCGCCTCCCACTTGACGATATCGACCGGGAACTGATCGTTGGTGCCGAACAGGTACCGCGGCTTGATCGGCGCAGGCAGCTCTTTCCATTTCACAGGAGTTTCGATCGCGATGGCGTCATTGTACACCGCGTACTTGTTCTGGTTAGCGGCAATCGAACCTTCTTCGCCAGTCTTCGGATCCTGCTCCTTCACATCGACGTTCACCTGAGTCGGGGCCCAGGGTAATTTCCCTTCGGCCACACTCTTCGTCCGATCATCCCACTCAAGAAGGTAGACGATGGACTTGTCGTTGTAGAGCGAACGGACCCAGATGTCGTCGATCCGGTTCACAAAGTTCCGCGGCTTATGCGTGATCTGACCACCCATGGCCACATAGCGCTTTGGAGCCTTCTGCCAGGCTTCATTTTGCATATCGGTCGGAATCTCACCCTCCACAGGGTCCGATGGCACCACGAAGTTGATCTTCGGCTTATCCGTCAATGGATCGATCGGGAGCGGGTTGCCTTCCGCATCTCTTTCACACAGCGAATTGACGAAGTTGGCAATGTCCCAGCGCTCATCGATCGTCGTGTTGTCCGCGAACGAGGGCATCGGCGTCCCGTTCACGCCGGTCGAAAACGTCCGGAAAATGTTCCGCACGTTGTACGGATCCTGCCGGCTGCCGCGGAAGTTCCAGCACTTGTGCCAGTCAGCCGGCTGAATGGCAAATCCCCAGTCATCCTTCAGGTTGAAGGCGTTTCCGTCCCCGCGGCCTTCCACCCCGTGGCACTCAATACATTTCTTTTCGACGATCAGCTCGGAACCGCGCTTCTTGCTTTCTTCGGTGGCGGGCTTAGGCTTGAGATCCGCGAGTTGAAGAATCGTTTGTGCTTCGGATTGCTTGTCCGTGAACTTTCGGTCCTTCACCAACTGGGTGGTGACGAAAGAAAGGACTTGAAGCCGTTGCTCTTCCGTCAAAATACCTTCCCAGGACGGCATGGCCGAACCCGGCAAGCCATGGGTGACGGTTTCAAACAGGTCGTTCTGACCGGGGATCGGCTTCTTGGCGTCGAACAACGGAAGTTCGCCGCTCGCCGTGTGACGAATCTTGAAGGTCCCCTGGTTGAAGTTACGGGGACGCGGCCAGAGACGGTCGGCACCGGGCCCATCGCCCGCCCCTTCGACGCCATGACACCAGACACACTTCGTGAAGTAGACGCGCTTCCCCGCCTCGATCATCTCGGCAGCAGGCTCAGGGGCAAGTTCGCCCTTCTTGAACCCTTCGGGGACTGCGTCTTGCGCGAAGAGCGAAACCCCGGTACTGCCTGAGACCAGGATGATCCCGAAGGCGGTCGCAGCGACCATACCTGCCTTCTGACTTAAACTGTTCTTCATGTTTACCCTCATCTCGTATATCCAGGTTAGCGATGAATTCCGTATGCGATTAATCCCAGGTACGGGGGTAGTAACCCGTATGCCAATATTCGAACAGAATCACCTTCCAGATTTCATCGACTGTCAGGTGCTGTTCCCATGGCGGCATAACGGAGGCCCAGGGGAATCCTTCGTTGGGCAAGCCGATTCCGCCCTTCGACACCCGCCAGAAAATGAACGTTTCCTGGAGCTGGGCAATCGTCCCCGGATCGGTGAAGTTCGCCGGAATGGGATTGAACGCGAACGCGTGTAACCCGCGGCCGTTCAAATTGTCGCCGTGGCAGAAGTGACAATTCTGGAAGAAAATTTCGCCGCCTTCCCGAACGTACTTCAAGTAGCCCTGGCTCTTTTCATCCCAGGGATTGGCATTGGGCTTCATCAAACGCCCCATACCCTGCTCCACGATGTTGGCGTTCGTGTATTCCTGATCGTACTTTCCCTCGGGATTCACGCGATAGGGATTCTGCGAGGTCTGGAGCACATACGTCTTGCCATGCACCTTCGTGCTGGCCGGAGGCGCCGGATGCACGGTACGCAATTCGATCGGCTCCTCGGACTTGGGCTTCATGGCATTATAAGAAAATCCTCCGATGAGGATCGGGAGAAGAATGAGATAGGCATACCGCAGAAGCTTATTGGCACCGCCCTGCGCATCGAGCACATTCATGATCGGCTGCTTGAACTTCTTCCAATCTTCCTCGTTCGCGGAAACCCACATGAAGACGGCGACGAGCGAGACGGTGCCGTACATCGCGCGGACGCTGAACGGGATAGGCGGATAAACACGGAACTTGAGATAGAGCAATATGAAGGCCCAGAATCCGATTCCCTGCCAGAATCGGGGGACCGCCATTCCCATCGAGCTGAGCATATAACTAAGCCCAGTAAAGCCGGCCACGTATAATGCCAACTCCGTGAGCATCTGCATTGGCATGTAGCCTTCGACCAAACGCACGGTGTTCGACGGGATGACGTCGAAGATCATCCCGACCAGGAGTAGGAGTCCAACGACTCCTACCAGCGCGCCGACTGACATTATTGCTTTCATCGGTGAACTCCCTTTGCTCTACAGAAGAGATAGACAGTCAGAATTTAGGAAATCTTCGGAGGCGGCGCTCCCGCCTTCACCTGCGACAGATAATCAACGATCTTCTTCAGGGCTCCCGCGCTCAGCTTCTGTCCGAACACCTTCGGCATCAGGTTGTCAGGAAAGCCTTTGACAACGTACGTACTGGGCGACACCACGGACTCCATGATGTACTCCGGAGTACTATGCGCGGTCCCCTTGTATGCCGGATCCTTGATTCGGCTCGGTGCGTTTGTCCCCTCTTCCAGCTTGGGGCCTTGGGTGCCCGTGGCACCAGGAATGCCTGGAATGGTATGGCAGACCACGCATTGCGCCTTTGCGAAAATCTGATCGACGGGCTCTGATCCATCAGCCAATAGCGCGCTTGCCGCACCTGCCGGCTTTTCTTCCTGCTGTTTGGGACGATCAGCCTCAGGAATGAATTTTTCGTAAGACTTCACAATTTCTTCGAACGACGGAGCTTCCCGTCCTTCCCGGACATACAGCCACGTATCGACCGCCGCTAACTCCGGAAGGCTGAGTGAGATCGGCGGCTTGTGGATCTTCGGCATCGGGCTTTCTTTGTCATTGGTGCCCTTCACGCCGTAGCCTGCGACTACATAGCAACTCGGGCATGAATGCGATTCAGCGATGTATTCTTGACCATTCTCAGCCGTACCTGCACCGGGGAACGCTTCCTTATCTGCATATTCTCGCTTCGAAGCATTACCCTTTGAATATTTTGGGTCCTCCAACCGCTCTTTCCCCGCCCGCTCAGGAAGGCCCAACAAGTTGGGAGCACGCTCTCCCAGCATTCCGGCATGGAACGCGTGGCAAAGAGGACATTGTCCCTTCCCGATGGCACCCTGCACCTTATTCTGCCCAATACCCCCGAAGATAATTTTTTCACCCTCGTCAGCCAGCTGCTGAGGGGTCATCGAGCTGAAATCGAGCTTTTCCTCCTTGGGAGGGAAACCGCCTTCGACTTGCGGCAGCCAGTTTCCGTAGCCCGAGAGAAACGCGGCGACGAAGAACATGAACCCGCCGATCTTCAACAGGGCGGCGAGATTGGTGAAATACAAGGCCATCACGAAGGACGTTGCCGTGATCATCACGAGCGACACCGGCAACAATCGATTTTCTCCGTAGAAATTGTTCTTGTAATTGGCAATGGCGACGAACATCAGAAACGCGGCAATGATCCCGATAAACGTTTTGAACGTCGCGCGTTTCTTCGCGGCAGGATCGCTGATCGAGAACTGGAAATAGATGAGTAAGCCCACAAGCAGGGCCAGGGCCATCCACCCCATCGAGAGGGCTTCATTAATCAGATTACCCACGGTTTTGACCTCCTGCGGCTACACTGGGGGGTGGCGCAATTCGCGCCTCCCCCCACTGAGCCTATGCTCAATAAGAATGGTTAGTGGCTGCCAGCCGGTTGTGGCGCGCTACCAGGAACAGCGACCTTCGCTTCAACTGGCGCCTTCTTTACGGCCAAGCTGCCAAGCCAGAAGACAAAGAGGATGCTGACCCAGAAGAACAGCACGTTAAATGAAATCATGTTCGCCGCGAATCCCACCGTGTGCGTGTAAGCCCAGGGTGAGTTGTCACGCATGATCTCATTGACGTGCCAGAAGAGCCGGACTGATGAGCGAATGTAACCCATCAAGCCCATCATCCAGGTAAAGGCTGTCGCCAGCATGATCAGCGCGTACTGCGAGCGGGCGGAAATCTTGCCCCACTCGATCGGCCCCATTTGCTTCGCGCCCTTCATCATGACGCTGTTCAGCGCGAACATGAAGAAGAGACAGGATAATGTGGTAGCCACCTGAGGGACGGACAACCCGACTCGCACGTTTGCCGGAATGTAGTACCCGTAAATGGCGAGCCAGATAATGTTGACGTAGGCGCACGCAAAGAACACCCCCATGAAGATGTTCCCGAACTTCGCCCAGGATACCGTCGAGACCTTATTGCCTCGCATGTACCACACGAAGCTCAATACGGTGGTGGTAATGATGACGTTAATACCGCCGTTCTTGGCGGACATAACACCATAGTTACCGAGCACCGGGTGCTGCTGACCTCCCATAGCCTTCAATTCGGCAGGACTCATGACCATGGTGTGCGGCGTGATGAAGACCAGGAAGCCGCAGACAAGGAGAAATACGAGATACTTGATGTACCGCTGATATTTTTCCGCGCCGCGCATCCGGCCCATCGCCTGCCACAAATAGTAGTTGGTGCTGAGGAACAAGATACCGATCATGGTGGCTTGGATGATGAAGAGCCATGCCAACAGTCCACCCATGAGGGTAATGCCCATCTGCTGACGATAGGCATACACCTCGCGCATCAGCCAGTACCCGGCGAACGGCAGCGGAATCAAAAACGCCACGCCGAGCGCCATCGCGATGTACCCCATCCAATCGTAATGAGCCCGATCCTCTTCGGTCTTGGCCGCCAGGAATTTATAGGCTGCATAGGCTGCCACGACACCGCCGCCGAACGCCATGTTGCCGAGGATGCGGTGCACATTCAACGGGTTCCACAATGCTGTGTGAATCACGTGCCAAATGTTTCCGAGGAACCGCCCCTGCTCATCAACGCCGGCCGGCGACATCATGAAGCCGATCCAGGAGTTGGCCAGGAACATCAGCAAGGTCCCGATCACGTTCAGAATGACCGACATGCTGAGATGGATCCACTTGAGGAACCCCTCCTTCATCTTGTCCCAGCCGTAATAGTAGATGTAGAGGGTTCCGCTCTCCGCCACGAACATCAACGCATAAATATGCATGACTGGACGGAAGATGCTGGAGAGATAACCGAAGAATGCCGGATAGAGAGTCAGGAAGGTGAAGATCAGGATACCCCCCAGGATAGCTGTCAGCGAATAGGCCGTGAGACTGATCTTGATGAAGTCGTAAGCCAACTGATCGTAGCGTTTCGCCAGAGCCTTGTCCTTGGTCACGACCCCCATGAACTCAATGACCATACAGAAAATCGGCACGGCAAGCACGAAGCTGCCATAGTAGAGGTGTTGCTGGTTCGCGAACCAGAGCAACACGCGGCTCTCGAAGTTGTACCGCGGATAATCTTTCGGTCCATCCGTGGTCTTCGGGGCTGGGGCGCCGACCACAATGCCTTCTGTCTTGTAATAGACGTCACGCCCCTTCTCAACCTTATCTCCATCCTTCTTCGCCGCATCAGCCGCTGGAGCCTCTTCGCCGGCAGCCAGTGTAGGCAACGACATGACGATTGGAAGGAGGAGGAGTCCAACCATCGCGCAGAGCGCCATGGTCGAGAACAGTTTCTTCCGGGCTAAAAGACCCATGGGATACCTCCTTGATGCAATTCGATAAAGATTCATGAGAAATCCAAATAGCTCTCCGGGGCCAGCGCCGCTCAATTACTACTTGCGGAACAGATACCAGTAGTCCAACCCCTGCATGTCCATCAGGAAATGGTCGACCAATGTGAAATAGGCGACGCAGATAATCAATGAGATGACCCCGTATACAATCGACTGACCCATAATCGCCCTCCTCAACTCAGAGAATTGTTCAAGAAATCCCGGCTCGTGGCCCCGCTTAGCAGGGGCACTGAATGCCGGCAAACCAATAGAAAAACCACAGCCCCACGGCGCATGTGATGTAGAAAATCATCTTGCCGATCTTGACCTTGAGCTCACTATCTGGTGCCGTCGCCGTTGCCATCGTGTCTCCTTCTCCTGATGGAAATGGTGGGTGAGTGAATTAAGTCAGCGTGTTTCTTGACACACACAAATCCGTGTGTTATTCAAAATTTGTCGTTGGGCGCGATAACACAGGGAAAATCATGACAAAAAACTCAAAAGTGTTCGACATTATAGTTTTGGCCGGAATGGTTGTCAATATAATTTTGGCCGTGTTTTTGATCCTCTACTACTTTGATTTTCTTTAGTTTTATCCGGACTTCTCCTGCCGTTTCTGTCCCTCTGAAATCCCCAAAATCGCACAGCGAA
>DATGEA010000050.1:0-6735 GCA_035310605.1 Nitrospira sp.
CTGCGACCTGATTGAATCGCCGCCTGGAGCGCCCAAGACATGCCGTCCCTGACCCCGGAAGAAGTCGAAAAGCGCCTCACCACCGTAAAGTGCGCAATCTGTAAAGGGTCGAGCTTCGGAATCGATCAACGATTCATGCAGGCGGACGGCGAATGGCGGGGAGTCTGCAAGAAGTGCTATTACAGCTTCCCCATTTATACCGACATGGAATTTTATTTACGCACGCAACCGGACGTGCCCTACCGGCTGAAAGAGATTTCCTGCACCGCCTGCAACCATCGGGGGGTGAGCCTGGATTTTCGCATTACCATGTCTGTTCGTGAGGCCATCTATTTTGTAACATGCGGCAACTGCAAGAGAACCTTTCCTGAACAGTCCTCCCTGGAAGCCTTCGAGTAAGGCCGCAGGATGTTCAAAATGGCCGTCCAGCAAGGCCGCAGCGAGCTCAAACCCTCACCGTACTCTTTTCCGTACGGTGAGGGTTTGAGCGATGCGAGAATAACGCTGGCGGACTTTTTCAACATCCTGCTACCGCCGTGGTGTATAATCATCCCATGACCGATAAGCCTAAAAAGCCAGAATCCGAGTCGCCCGTGCCGGAAGTCGCGCCCAAAGTCCGCAAGGAAATTCCTCTCGTCTCCGTTCCGAACGACCGCGACATGATCGCCGAGGAAATGGCCGAGCTGTTCGACGAGGATCGGGTGTCGCATCAGCACGGTAGCTCGGAGCCGGAAGCCGACTAGGTAGCCTAGGCGCGTCGGAGCAGCTCGACAGTGCCGTCAGCCGGAATTCTTCCCAACGTTGATCCTTCCTTCCGCTGTAATCCTTCGATCTGCACGATCGTTCCTCGCTGACACTCGTCCCAGGCCGAGTTGTTCGAAGACCGGGCCCGATCGAGTCTCCCTAACTCTGAACGCCCCAACTCGTTGCAAACCCAGGCTCTTGTGTCGCCTTTCAGGACGCGCAACTCGCTCACGATCCGAAAAGTCTGAGGGTGGCGCGGTACAATGGTGCGCCCATCCTTCCGGAGCAAGAGATAGGAAAACTTAAGGGCGTCTTTGATAAACCCGACTTCCCGATCGATCATCTTGATGCTGGGCGGAGTCTCCCAGGCCCGCTCCTCATGGCACCAATCGTCCGGATTGATTAATGCCGGGCAACGACCTTCGTGTAGGCAGGGGCTATACACCGTGCATTGTTGTTCCTCTAACAGCCGGTCACGGATCTGATGCAGATCTCTGGCCGTTTGGCGAAGGGCCGGCTCCAACAGCACAACGGTGCCATCAGGCATCAGCAACGGCAGCAGCTCCGACACGAGACTCGCACGTGCTCCGGCAGGATCACCGATGCCAGTAAAGAGTTCATTGAGGCAATTCGCAAGAATGATCAGGTTGTAAGGCCCACCGGCGCGAATCTTCTCGCCCAGTGAGCCGTTCA
This sequence comes from Nitrospira sp., assembly GCA_035310605.1. Classification (GTDB taxonomy): domain Bacteria; phylum Nitrospirota; class Nitrospiria; order Nitrospirales; family Nitrospiraceae; genus Nitrospira_C. The sequence goes on from DATGEA010000050.1 coordinate 1,438, forward strand.
GCGGACGTTCGAGATTGCCTGCATGAGTCTGCAGACGGCAGCGATCGATGCCGGACTCTCGACAGTAGATATCCCAGAGCCTGTCGGTACTCCGCAACGCTTGATGCGAGTGATCCGCAGCGACGACCGATAGATCCGGAACACGTTCGCGATAGCGTTGTTGCAGCCAGTCGAGCGCAGCAAGCACCCCCGTTCCCGGACCACAGCCCAGATCAAGAACAGCGATGTGTTCGTTCTGTCCCCTGACAATCGTCTCGCCCGGCAACTCGTCCAGAAGCACTTGGATTTTGGAGAGATTGACGGGGAGAAAATACCTGAGATAGGCGGTGCCATAGTCGGGGTCGTCAAGATACCGCAGAGGAAGGGCTACTCGTTCTTTGGTATACAACCGTGAGAGCTCTGCCACCGCCTGAGAGCGGCCTTGAGGCTCGGTGTCTCCCTGTTCAAGAACCAGCTGTTCGATGGCCCGTGTCACTTGAGGAGTGAGCCGGGCCGGCACCTTGCCTTTGAAGGACTCCATGGCCTAGTGTATGCTGATGAGGTGAGGGAGGACAACCATGACAGACCCCATTCTTCAGGCTTACAAAGAAGTTGAGATTGCGGTCGAGCGATATACGAAGCTGCTGCAGGATCATGTCTTGATGCTGCAAAACACAGAGGCTCCCGGGTCCGACAAGGTGGTTCGCATGACGCAGGGATCGAAGGCCATGCGCGACAGCGCTATGATCTATCTCTCCTATGCCAAATACGTAGCCTATGGAATGCCGGCCAGCGAAGAAATGGTCGAGGACGAAATTCAGGGGTAGCCGTCAGCGAACAGATGTCAATTTTGCGCTGCTGAAGGCTGAGCGCTGAACACCGGGCAAAAACAAAAGAGCCCGATCCCTTTTGAGGGATCGGGCTCTTCTATTTGGTCCTAGGCTGCTTCAGATGCTGCGCATGAAGTGCGACACTTCGTCGGGGTTGACCGCGCCGCCCATGATCGACGACATCGCGACATTGGTGGATTTCTTACCGGTCAGACCGGACTCCACTTCGTCCACGATCAATTCGACCGGCATGGACTGACCGCCGTATACCCGCGGCCCGCCGATGATCTTGGCCTTCGAGTAGCCGTAAATCGCCGTAGCCACTTCCCTTGCCATCCATCCGACATAGTTGAATTCTGGGACAACTATCAGCTTGGCGTCTCCGCAGAGTGCCCGGAGTTCCTTGGTCGGGAACGGCCGGAGCGAGCGGATCTTGATCAAGCCAATCTTGATGCCCTTTTCCGCGCAGATGCGCACCGCCTCACGCGACTGAGCGGCCGCGCTGCCTGATGCGATGATGACGGCTTCGGCTCCATCCACATTCTCAGCGGTGAGCAATCCGCCGATGTACTGATTGATGTACTTGCGGGACCGTTCCACTGCCGCCCACACTTCCTGCTGCCAGACCGCATGAATGTTGTAGGCCATGAAGTTCGACTTTTGAACCGGGGCGTCGCGGGACAACCGGGCTGGAGGATTCTCCGCATCGAGAACCGGAACGGCACCGCGCCAGGCTTCGCGCGGCGGAAGCTTGATACCGCGATCCTGCATGCGCACGTAGCCGCGCGCGTGTGTAACGAAGAACCCGTCGCAGCAGACGCCGACGGGCAAGGTCACGTCGTTTTTCTCGCTGATGATAAATCCGGCCATGGTGAAATCGAACATATCCTGTTGATTTTCGGCATGGAGGACGATCATCCCGCAATTCAGCAGATACGAAACCTCGATGTTATCAGGCTGAATCGCAAGAGGGGCATTGACCACACGGCAGGTGAACATCGCCACCGCAGGCAACCGGTGCCCCGGCCATGAGGCGATACCTTCCAGGCCTCTCAAGGTCCCCGGGCCGGCTGTCGCAGTGTAGCAGCGGACGCCGGAACGGGAACCTCCGGCGATTGCCGCCATTACGCCGACTTCTTCTTCACCGCGATAGTATTCTTTCACATAGCCTTCGCCGTAGAGCACGCCGACCAGCTGCATGGTCTCGCTTTGCGGCGTGATGGGATAGGCAACGGCCAGGTCCACGTTGGATCGGCGAATCGCCTCCTTGGCGGCCTCGCTCCCGGTGATGAACTCTTTGGTCCGTGGAGCTTCGTGGAACATGTACTCAGGGGTTACAATCCTTTGCCGCTTGGCTTCGGCATGGGGGTCTTTCTTCCCCTCTGCTTTCGGGGCTGCGACGCTGGTGATGGGATCGCCCTGCGGATTGGTCTTTTGTTCTGTTTCTAACGCTTCGCTCATGGTCGCACCTCTCAAAAATTGGTGAGCTGGTTCGCTCAGCCTATCCTTCGCGCTTCATCTGTTCCGCAGAATGGCCGAATGCCGCCGCACTACCGGTTCCGGCCGGAGACGGAGCAAAGGTCATGGGATTCGTATGCGTCTTCCCGCCGTGCACTTTCGACTGGGTACCGGTGAAGCGGACGTTCTCGCCGTTGGCGGGCAACTTGATGCCCATTTCTTCGCGCACCTTCTTGAAGATTTGCGCGGTCTTCTTCAGTTTCAAAGTGTCCGAGTCCCGGATGGTGAGCATCGCATCTTCATGGCCCTGTTCGGCGCAAATCGCCATGGTGCAACAGTTCGTTCCCGCACGGATCATTTTCAGCGTCAGGTTGGCATAGTGACAATGCACGCCGACGAAAATGCAGGCTTCGATCTTGTTGCCCCAAATCGTCAGGTTGGGGTGATTCGGATTGATCACTTCTTCCGGATCGATCTTGGGATACTTGGGCCGGTAATCCGGCATCGGGATGATCATGACCTCGGGAATCTGGGCTGCAATCTCCAATAGTGCTTTGGCTTTTTCGACAGCGTGCTCGTTCCACGCCCACAGCACCAAGGGGCCAGGGAAAATCGTGGCGTTGGGACTCGTCAGCATCTTGCGAGCCATTTCTTCGATGACCTTGTCCTCGTTCGGCTCGAGCAATCCGTAATAGAGCCCTTGCCCGGGATCGGGCAGAGCGACACCCAATTGAGCCGCGGACGGAGGATGGAATCCCGCCGGACCTGGAACGATGATTCTCTCTCTTGTATCTTGCGTTATTGCCACGCCCGTTCCCCTTTCTTCCGCTTACCCGATTACGGGGCTGACCAATGCCGCGGTCGTACTCTTCTCGCCGTAGGTAATGTTCTCGGTCAAGGCAGCCTTCGGCAATTGATCGATCATGATCATCTTAATGGCATGGTTCTTTGCCATGTTGTCACAGACCCACACGCACTGTGCACAACCCTTACAGCGGTCGACCGCCACATACGCAGACCCGTATTTGAAGCCCTTATCCTTCCCCAATTCATCGCTGTATTGAATGGTATTGGCTTCGGGGCAATACTGCGTACAGAGCTTGCAGCTCTTGGCGGCACAGATTTCTACATCAATATCAGCTACGAGGTACATGGGGGCTCCTTCTGTATCGCAGTTACGCGGTGGCCGTCGCCACGGGCTCTTCCACACGCTTCACGTCGGGAGAGGCCCAACCGTGGTCGACCGCATAGTTCCAACCGGCCCGCATGACGGCGACGTTTTTCTCGATCAATTCCTGTTTCTTCTTGAACTTGCGTTCTACCACGCTGTCGAGCGCGGCGGTTCCGCCTGACACGACGAAACCTTTTCCGAGGAACCGGTCTTTCACGGCCTGCTCCAACCCCGCCATGTTCGTCAGGCCGGTAATCGCTCCGATGCATCCCATCAGCGCCATGTTCGTCGCGAGGTCCATGCCCGCGACTTCCAAAGAGATCTTCGTTGCCGGGAAATAGTAGAGTTTCGCCCGGCGCTCTTCCAACTCGCGCGCCTGATCCTTATGGAGTTTCATCGGCCCGTCGTTGTTGATGAGCGCGATTCCATCTTCCTTCAATCCGAAATAGAACGGCATGGTGTACGACTTGCCGTGCGTGATGACCTGCGGGTGGAAAATGATGATGATGTGCGGGAACGTGATTTCCCCGATCTCGTAGATTGCTTCGTCCGACACTCGGACATAGCTCTCGACCGGCGCCATCCGCTTTTCCGATCCGTAGAACGGGACGATCGTGCTTTCACCACCGGCATTGATGACCGCCGTGCTCAGAATGTGCGAGCCTGTGACGACACCCTGACCGCCGACTCCTGCCATCCGAATATTGAAACGTTTTGCCATGATTCAGCCTCCCTTTCGTCGGCTTAGGCCTTGCCCGGAATTGCAGCGGCAGGAGCAGCCGGCTTCGGGAGAAATTCCTTATAGCCATACCGCTCGGTCAAGTACTGTTTGGCCTCGTCGCTGATGTATTCAGAGAATGCATACCGGTCGTTCTCAACCGTTTTGGCATCTTCCATGACCTTGTCGGTCGGAATCGCGTATTCGATGTTGCAGGACGTGTAGGCCTGGATGTAAGTGGAGCCGACTTCGCGGGCAATCAGCACGGCTTTCTTGATGACGCTCTCGACGCGACGGGGGTTGTTCGGCACGACAGTCGCCACATAAGCGCAACCGGCGACCTTCGCCATCTGTACCATATCCATCTTTTCGAACTTCTTGCCGAGCGGCGCCATCTTCAACACGGCTCCGCGGTTGGTCATGCCGCTCTCTTGTCCGCCGGTATTGCCGTACACTTCATTGTCCAGCATGATCGTCGTGAAACGCTCTTTCCGGAACCAGGAATGGAGCACCTGCTGGAAGCCGATGTCGGCCGTTCCGCCGTCGCCCGCCATCACGACCACATCTTTCGGCTTGTCGCCGAAGCGCAACCGGAGACCACGGGATAACCCGCTCGCCACACCATTCTGGTCGCCGTAGTTGCCGTACACGAAGGGGATCGCGGCCTGCGAAATCGCGAGGCGACCGCAGCCGGCCGTGCCCACGGTAATGGTATCTTCAGGGTTTGGAAAAGCGATCATGGCAAGACGAATGAATAGGGTCATGGCACAACCGGCACACATCGGATGCTCTTCGAGGACCTCTTTGAAACTCCCCATTTGGGAGACAGACACTTTCTTCCCAAAGGGGCCGTGTTCAACCATGTCCCGGTATTCTTTCGGCATGAACTTTTCGAATCCGTTAGAAAACTTGACGTAATCGAGACTCATCGGGACACCTCCCTCTATCGTTGCAACGGGAACCCGTTGCCGGATTGACCAATACAGTTGTGCGCAACAAACCTGCAGGAATTCGAGGCTGGAAGAACGGCACGCGTCCGTTCTTGAATTTTCAAACGTTCGAGCATCGTAGCAAAGCTGAAAAAACACTGTCAACGGCAATGTTGCCAGGATACCGACCGCTCTCGACCATGCGAAAGTGTA
>DATGEA010000051.1:0-3748 GCA_035310605.1 Nitrospira sp.
GACTGCTCAAACTTCAGTTCGGCCTCCGGACGCTGTACATAAAGAGGGCTCACCCCGATCCCGGCCCGGTCTCCTCGTTGAAGTCGCGCGATGCCGGCCACGCCGATCGAGACCGCAGAAGGTTTCATCTGATCCTTGGCCTCTGTGACCGTCACGGTGGGCGCCATCGCCGCACGAATGGCAACCTGTTCCGTCTTCCACCCTTCGCCGTAGAGCGTGACCGGTCCGCTCAGTTGCTTCCCCAATGCCGCCGGAGTTCCGACCTGTTCCGGAACGATCCGCTCGAGGCGGTCATCGCCCACCCATTGAAAGATCGCCCAGTAGAGTTCCCCCCGGCGACTGTTCAGCACCGGACAGAGCGGCGTGGAAGCCCCTCGCAGATTCCAGGCCATCCCTTCCAACGTGGGAACGACGGCCAACGGCAATTGGGTGATCGTGCGAAACCCCAGCACCGTGGCCAATCCGACGCGGAGCCCGGTAAATGAGCCGGGACCGATCGAGACGACCAGACCGTCGAGTGCGGCGGGAGAGAGGCCCGTCTCCGTGAACAACCGGTCGATGGCGGGAAGCAACAGCCTGGCGTGAGCGCCGCCCGCTTCTTGATCGCAGCAGGCCAGCACGCGCTCGCCGTCCAAAATCGCGATGCTTTGCCAGGCCGTCGCCGTCTCGACTGCGAGAATTTTCATCGGATCGTCGCCTTCACGTCGCTATCCTTGAGCCAATTCACTCGGTTTCAGGGTGGCATTCGGGATCAATTCGTGAAAGGTGACCTGCACACTTCCCTGTCCGCGCCCGTCTTCGAGAGAAATTTTGAACGGGCGCAGCAGTCGCCCTTCGGCCGAAATAGAAGCGACCGCGACATCGCCGACTGCGCGGAAATCCTCGTAGTGAATCGTTGCGTCGACATCCCCGGCATCGGTGAGTCGATCTTCCTTCACCACCAGCAAAGTCTGCCGCTCGAACCAGAGCCGGCGATGCAGGACCATCGCACCGTTCCCCGATGGACCGGACACGTCGAGCCGATAGCGATCCCCGTCTTCGATCAGCTTCGCAGTCTCGTTCGCCGCAATTGTGCCGGTCCCCAGGACCCCGCCCATCGCCCAGACGCTCAACTGAAACGGCCTCGCAAGTTTGCCCATCTCGCTCATGTCGGAAGGGCTGCCGGACAGCACACGCCCCATCGTGGGCAACCGCAGGGTAAACTGGTCGTCAGCCTGCAGAAATTCGAAGAGTTCGCTGCCGATGGCGGTGAAACCGCGCATCCGCATCGCGTTAGGCCGGCGATAGTACACGGCGCCTTCAACACGCGTGGCGATCGGGATGATGCCCCCTCGCACCTTCGCGCTGAAGAGCCCTTTCATCGTCTGAACGGCTGCCTCACGTTGACGCAACAGGGCCGTCAATTCCTCCGCCGTCGCCTGCTTCAGCTGCCCTTCCTCGCGCGGCGGAGTCGCCGTGCAGGCGGCTATGGCGACACATACGATTGTGGCGCAGGCTGTATACCGCACGCCGCTCGTCAGCATGTTACGCCAGGACAACATCGAGCGCCTCCCCGACTTCGCTGATGCCGATCAACTCGATCCCGTCGATCGGATCGATTTTGGCGAGGTTCCGTTCCGGCAAGAGACAACGTTTGAAACCCATTTTAGCGGCTTCCCGAATCCGCAATTCCGCCTGGCTGATCGCGCGCACTTCGCCGCCGAGCCCGACTTCACCCAGCACCAGCAGACCCGGCTCGACCGGCACCTCACGCAAGCTGGAGGTGATGGCGGCCACGATCCCAAGATCGATGGCCGGCTCATCGATATGCATCCCGCCGACCACATTCACATACACATCCTGACCCGAGAGATGGAAACCCAACCGCTTTTCCATCACGGCCAGCAAGAGCGAGACCCGGTTCAACTCGACACCGTTCGCCATTCGCTTGGGCATCGCGTAACTCGTCGACGACACGAGCGCCTGCAACTCGACCAGAATCGGCCGGGTTCCTTCGAGGCTCGAGACCACGACCGATCCCGTAGTTCGCTGCGGGCGTTCGGCCAGGAACAACTCGGAGGGATTGCTGACTTCTTCCAGTCCGGAATCCTTCATCTCAAAGACGCCGATCTCGTTTGTGGAACCGAAGCGGTTCTTCACCGCGCGCAGTATCCGATAGCTGTGCCCTTTGTCTCCTTCGAAGTACAACACCGTATCGACGATATGCTCCAAGAGACGCGGCCCGGCGATCGCCCCCTCTTTCGTCACATGTCCGATGATGAAGACCGGCACACCAGCCCGCTTGGCGAACCACATGAGCTGTCCGGCGACTTCCTGGACCTGGCTGATGCTGCCGGGCGCCGAGGTAATCTGCTCCGTGTAGACCGTTTGGATCGAATCGACGACCAGTGCCGCCGGCTGGATCTCATGCACCGCCTTCAGAATTTGTTCGAGAGAGGTCTCCGCAAGGATCAGCAGATGCGGATGCTCGACAGCGAGCCGTTGCCCGCGCATTTTGATCTGGCGGGGAGACTCTTCGCCTGACACGTAGAGCACGGGCCCTTCTTTGGAGGCCAATCGCGGGAGGGCCTGGAGGAGCAAGGTGGTTTTCCCGATGCCCGGATCTCCGCCGATCAAAATAACCGCACCGGGGATCACGCCCCCACCCAGGACCCGATCAAACTCGCTGATCCGAGTGAGCCGCCGATCTTCACCGACCACTTCGATCTCGGCAATGGGCGTGGCCTTGGCCTGCGCCGTTTTCATCGCCGCAGGGCGGCCCTTCCCGGTCGGCGCCTGGCGCTCTTCTTTCATCGTATTCCAGCCGCCGCAGTCCGGACAGCGGCCGAGCCACCGGGGCGTTTGATGACCGCAGGCTTGGCAGGAAAAAATGGTCTTGGCCTTCATTGGCCGGGTGCCTCAAATTACTTAGTGGGATCATCCTTATAATAGAGGAAAGCAGAGATCAAAAGGAAGGAAAGAGACCGGGCGGAGGCTTCGGGAAATTGCTTCGGCAAAGCCCAAAAGCGTCGCTCCGAGAGGGGGGTCGGGGGATCCGCCCTCTCTCGCCGCTGCCTGCTATAACTTCTTACGCACGTCCTTCCACTCTTTTGCCACCTTCGCTTTACGCGGCAAGTCCCCTTTAGCCGGTTCCGGCACGATCAACGCGTCGAGGCGACGCTGGAGAAAGGCTTCGGCAAATGCTTTCGACCGGCCGATTCCGGTCTTGATTGTCTTCCAGCCGGCCGCATGCAGTTCATCAATCTTCGTTCCCAGCGCATCCTCGCCCGGGGGAAGCACCAACAGGTATCCGGAAGGGAACTTGTTCGTCTTCAGCCAGTCTCTCGCCTCCGTGCTCGATTGATACCCGTCCATACCGCCCCGCACCGACCCAACCACGTAGACCACGCGGTAATAAAACTGCGTCAGTTTACCGAGTTCTTCGGCCGCATCAGGCATCGGCTTCCGTTCTGATTCGATCTTGAAGTCCATCCCCGGCAGAGGGGCCGGCGGGGACGACTGCTCCGTTATTGCGGCCAGTTCCACAACGAGAATGGGATTCCGCTTTTCCCACACGGCAAGATTGCCCTGACTTTCGGTCGGCGCCACTCGAGGACTGTTGCCGACCCGGATTTGAATGGTTGTTACGCCCTGCCGGTTAGGTGTGTACGATAAGAATGCCCTGCCGTCACCGCCGGTCATCGCGCTTGCCACCACTTTGCCATCAACTAGTAACTCGAGCGGTTCCCCGCCGAGCGCCGTCTGCGTC
>DATGEA010000052.1:0-10298 GCA_035310605.1 Nitrospira sp.
CGGTTCGAACAACCAGGAGGTTCCGCTGATGTCCGTTATGGAACAAGCCGAGATTCAAGCGCTCTTGCCCCATCGGTATCCCTTTCTCCTCGTCGATCGCGTCCTGGAATTGGACCCCGACCGACGCATCGTCGGGATCAAGAACGTGACGGTCAATGAGCCGTTTTTCCAGGGGCACTTTCCGGGGCGGCCGGTGATGCCGGGAGTTCTGATCCTCGAGGCGATGGCTCAAGTTGGTGGTCTTCTCGCCTTCAAATCACTGGGGCCGGCAAAAAAACCCGTGGTCTACTTGACCGGTGTCGACGGCGCGAAGTTTCGGAAGCCGGTGGTTCCCGGCGATCGATTGCGGTTTGAAATCGACGTCATCAAGAAGCGGGCGCCTTTCTGGAAGATGCAGGGCAAGGCCTTTGTGGATACGGAACTCGCCTGTGAAGCGGAAGTGACCGCGATGGTGACGGAAGAAAAATGAGGCGAGAGGCGATTGACGAGGGGCAAGAGGCCGTCTCGTTGCCGCGGCACGCTAAGCGTGCGGGACTCGTGCCTCTAGCCGCTCGCCCCTTGCCCCTTGTCATTTTCATATAAAGGAGGTTCAGTGCAGATTCATCCACAGGCCATCATCCATCCCAAGGCGAAATTGGCCGATGATGTCGAAGTCGGGCCATTTTGCGTGGTGGGAGAACATGTGACGATCGGGAAGGGCACCCGGTTGTTGTCCCATGTCACGGTCGAAGGGTGGACGCAAATCGGTGAGCGGTGCGAACTCCATCCTTTTGTTTCGATCGGCGGGCCGCCCCAGCACCTGGGCTATAAGGGTGAGCCGACCAAGGTCGTGGTAGGCAACGACAACATCTTCCGGGAGTATGTGACGGTCAATCGGGCGACCGTTCAGGGCGGCGGGGTGACTACGGTCGGTTCCAAGAACTTTTTCATGGCCTATGTGCATGTGGCCCACGATTGCCACCTGGGGAGCCATTTGATATTGGCCAATGCGGCGAGTCTCGCAGGCCATATCACGATCGGCGATCACGCCATCATCGGCGGGTTGACCGGCATTCACCAGTTCGTGCGGATCGGCGCCTATTCGATGGTTGGCGGGTGTTGCGCCCTGGGGCAGGATCTTCCACCCTTCATGCGGGCGGCCGGCGGCTACCGGGCACACATGTACGGCCTGAACTCCGTTGGCCTGCGCCGGCACGGGTTTTCGAGCGAACGGGTCGCGGTGTTGAAGCGGGCCTATGACCTTCTGTTTCGATCGGGCCATCGAATCGCGGAGGCCGCGAAACTTGCGAAGGCGGAGTTCGGAGATCAGCCGGATGTGATGGCGGTGCTGGCATTCCTGGAGGGGACCAAGCGGGGGATTTGCCGAGCGGTAGGGAAGGACCAGGAGAACGAGGAGTGACATCTGTGACGCAGGCGCCTCAGGTCGGCGGTGGAGAACGGCTCGGATTGATCGCCGGCAACGGCCGCTTCCCCATTATTTTTGCCGATAATGCCAGGAAGCTCGGGTATCAGGTTTCCGCTGTCGCCCATGAAGGCGAGACGGATCCCGACCTGGCCAGCCATGTCGATCGCATCCATTGGATCAAGATCGGCCAGCTCAACAAACTGATCAAGGCCTTCAAGGAAGACGACGTGCATCAGGCCGTCATGTTGGGCGGCATCAAGAAGACCCATGTCTTTACCACCGTGCGCCCTGATTTTCGCACGCTGGCGCTGGCGACACGCCTTGCACTCTGGAAGGACGATGACATTCTGCGCGAATTCGCCAAGGAGCTTGAACGGGAAGGCATCACTATTTGTGAGTCAACGTTCGGGCTCGAAGGCATCCTGGCGGAGGAAGGCACGTTGACGACACGTGAGCCGAGCCGGAAAGAGTGGGAGGATATCCGTTATGGGTGGGAAGTGGCCCACGACATCGGGCGGCTCGATATCGGTCAGTGTGTCGTCATCAAAGATCGCGTGGTCGTCGCGGTCGAAGCCGTTGAAGGGACGGATGAAGCCATCAAGCGGGGCGGCCAGCTGGCGAAAGAAGGCGCGGTCGTGGTGAAGCGCTGCAAACCGCAGCAGGACATGCGGTTCGACCTTCCGGCGGTCGGACCCAGAACGATCGACGTCATGAGTTCCGTGAAAGCCTCGGTTCTTGCCGTGGAAGCGGGCCGGACCATTTTCCTGGATCGCGAGGTGTTGCTCGACAAGGCCCGTTCGGCCGGTATCGCAGTGGTCGGACTCGTTGATCCCCCCCTCACGGGAGGAGATTCAGCACCGTGACATCGTTACGAGCCGGCGTGATCGGCGTAGGACATCTCGGGCAGCACCACGCACGCCTGTATGCCTCCTTGCCGGGGGCGCAGCTTGTCGGTGTCGCCGATCAGTCGATCGAACGGGCCCGGCTGATCGCCGAGCGGCATGGAACTCGTGCGTTCCACAGCGTGGATGACCTCCTGTCTCATGTCGACCTCGTCAGTGTCGCGGTGCCCACGTCGGCCCATTATGCCGTGGCAAAGACCTGTCTGCTGGCCGGTAAACACGTCCTGGTCGAGAAGCCGATCGCCGTGACCTCGGCGGAAGCCCATGAACTCGTTCAACTCGCCCGGCAGAGCGGTCGATGCCTGCAAGTGGGGCACAGCGAACGGTTTAACCCGGTCATGCAGGTCATGCGGCCGCATATCGGCAGGCCCGTGTTCATCGAATGTCATCGTCTCAGCAGTTTCAGCGAGCGCGGAACCGACGTCGACGTCGTCCTCGATCTCATGATCCACGATCTCGATATGGTGCTGTCGTTTAATCCGGGTCCCGTGGAAGACATCCGGGCGGCCGGCGTGCCGGTTCTGTCGCAAACCATCGATATTGCCAACGCGCGCATTCAATTCAAGAGCGGCAGTGTCGCCAATCTGACGGCCAGCCGGGTCTCGATGAACAAGATGCGGCGGCTGCGGCTGTTTCAACGGGACAACTATGTGTCGATTGATTTTCAAACGAGGCAGGGCGTCATCTGCCGACGCAATGCCCAGGCAGGCCAGCGTCCGGCCGTCGAGGTCGAACAACTGCAGGGTGGAGAGGAAGAACCCTTGAAACTCCAGCTTGAGTCCTTTCTGAGCGCGGCCGCCGCCGGCACCCGGCCGGTGGTGTCGGGAGAAGACGGCGCTGCCGCGCTCGATGTCGCCCAGCAGGTGTTGCAGGCTATTGCAGCATTTGTGGCGCGACAGGAACCGTCTCCGGCGTCGTGAATCGAACATGCCACGAATCTTGATCGTGACGGGCGAGGCCTCCGGCGACCTGCACGGCGCCAACCTGGCCAAGGCCATCTGGGCACTCGATCCGAAGGCCGAACTGGTCGGAATCGGCGGCGCGTCAATGCGGGCGGCGGGAGTCACCCTCGTGCCGGGGGTCCCGCACCTGGACGTGATGGGACTGATCGGGCTCTCCGCCGTTCGCGCGATGGTTCAGCGAATACGCGCGATCCGGCGGGTGCTGAAGGCCGAAGCCTGGGACCTCGTCGTCCTGATCGATAATCCGGGGCTCAACTTTCATTTCGCGCGTGTCGCGAAGGAGGCCGGGCGGCGGGTGCTGTACTACATCGCCCCGCAGATCTGGGCCTGGCGTCCGAGACGGATCAAGTGGATTCAGCGCCGTGTCGATCATGTGGTGGTGATTCTCCCCTTTGAGTCCGAGATCTACCGGCAGGCCGGGGTGCGCTGCACGTTCGTCGGCCACCCGTTGCTCGATGCGGTGGCGCCTCACTACGATCGACAGGCGCTTCGCCGCCAATTCGACGTGGATGCATCCGCTCCGGTCGTCGGCCTGCTGCCGGGCAGCCGGGTCGCCGAGATCAACATGCTGCTTCCGCTGCTGCTGGCGGCGGCAGCCAAGTTGGCAGCCGCCGAACCGAGAACGCGATTTATCCTGGCGCAGGCCTCGTCGATTGACGATAATCTGCTTCAGGGGTTACTCGCACGGAGCTCCGTGCCGGTGCAAGTGGTTCGAGACCGGGCCAGCGAGGTGATGGCGGCTTCCGACGTGTTGCTCATCGCCTCCGGAACGGCCACCTTGCAGGCCGCAGTCGTGGGGACTCCCATGGTACTGCTGTACAAGACCACCCCGCTGACCTATCGATTGGCCCGCTGGTTGATCAGGGTGAAGTGGATCGGGCTTGTGAATCTCGTCGCCGGGCGTTCCATCGTGCCGGAACTCATTCAAGATGAAGCCACCCCGGATCGCCTGAGTCAGGAAGTTCATCGCCTCATGACCGATACCACGGCGTATAATGAAATGAAACGCGGACTCCAACAAGTCAGGCAGTCGCTGGGAGAGCCCGGGGCATCTCGCCGCGCGGCTGAGGTGGTGTTGGCGGAATGTCAAGCCTAGATCGTTTCATGCGGCTCGTGCGCTATCTGAGACCCTACCGGGTCCGATTGATCGCGGCCTTCGTCTGCTCGGGGCTGGTGGCGGCATTTTCGGGAGCCTACGCCTGGCTGGTGAAACCGGTCCTCGACGAGATTTTCATCAATAAGAACGAAACGTTGCTGCTGGCTCTTCCTCTCGCCCTGTTTACGGTCTCAGTCCTCAAGAGCACATTCAACTATGGCCAGAACTATCTCATGAATTATGTCGGCAATCAGGTCATCACCGACATCCGGCAGGAGTTATTCGGCAAGCTCATCCGGTTGCCGGTCAAGTATCACGACGCGAATGCTTCGGGACGCCTGGTGTCCCGCGTGGTCAACGACGTGACCCTGATGGCCAATGCGGTGGCCGGCGTGCTCAAAGACATTTTCCAGCAGGGGCTCACGTTTCTTGCCATGATGGGCGTCATCTTCTATCAGAATTGGAAATTAGCCGGTCTTTCTGTGATCGTCGTTCCCCTGGCGGTGGTCACGATGGTGCGGATGGGCAAGCGTCTGCGCGCGTTGGCCGCCAGCGGACAGGAGCGCATGGGCGACATGGCTTCGACGCTCCAGGAAACCCTGTCCGGGATTCGCATGGTGAAAGCCTATGGGCGTGAAGAGGCGGAGGCCGAGCGATTCCACAACAGTAACCGGGCGTTTCTCAACACGACGATGAAGGCGATCCAAGTCTCTTCGCTCGGGTCGTCGCACATGGAAGTGATCGGGGTGATCGGTGTTGCGGCCATCATCTGGTACGGCGGCTATCTCGTCATCAGCGGAGACATGACGCCCGGCGCGTTCTTCTCGTTCCTGACGGCCATGTTCATGGCCTATACCCCGATCCGCCGGCTTTCCGGTTCGAACAATACGATTCAACAGGCGCTGGCGGCGGCCGAGCGGGTGTTCAGTGTCATCGACCTTGAGACCGAGCATGACGCCGATCGAGGGCGGTTGACGTTGCCTCCGATCGCACATTCGGTGGTCTATGAGGACGTGACGTTTCTTTACGAAGGTCAGACGGTTCCGGCATTGTCCGACATTGATCTGACGATCCGGGCCGGTGAAATGATCGCGGTCGTCGGCAGCAGCGGCAGCGGAAAGACCACCCTGGTGAATCTGCTCCCTCGATTCTATGAGCCGACGGCCGGGCGTATTCTGATCGACGGGGTCGATATTCAATCCTATACGCTGGGTTCGTTGCGTGCGCAGATCGGGATCGTGTCCCAGGACGTCGTCTTGTTCGACGACACCATCCGCAACAACATAGCGTTCGGGCGGCAGCAGGCTACAGAGGAAGAGATCGTGCAGGCGGCGCGATTGGCCTATGCGCACGATTTTATCGAGCGGTTGCCGCAAGGGTACCGGACAATGGTCGGCGAGAAAGGCGTGAAACTCTCCGGCGGGGAGCGTCAGCGGTTGGCGATCGCCCGCGCCATTCTCCGCGATCCTCCCTTGCTCATTCTCGATGAAGCCACGTCTGCGTTGGATACCGAATCCGAACGGGTCGTGCAACTGGCGTTGAGTAATCTGATGCAACACCGTACGACACTGGTCATCGCGCACCGCCTCTCGACGATTCAACGAGCCGACCGAATCGTCGCGATGGACCGCGGCGTCATCGTCGAGATCGGAACTCATGACGAACTCCTCCTTCGCGGAGGGCTCTATAAACGGCTCCACGCCATGCAGTTTCAGGACATGCCGAATGGGTAACCGGCTGTTGAAGCCCATAGAGACGTGGCTCAAGCTGTCGTTGTTTCCCCCAATCGGCGCCGCCGTGATCCGTGCCCTGGGCCGCTCGATGCGGATCGAGGTGCGGGGCCATGAACAGGTGGATGCGCTCTACCGGAACAATCAGAACATCATTTTGGCCTTCTGGCATGCCCAACAGCTCATGATTCCGTTCGGCTACCGGGGGCCGGGCTCTCATGTGCTCATCAGTCAGCATCGTGACGGAGAAATCATTGCGCGTATCATCTCGACATTCGGGCATCGCGCAGTGCGAGGATCGAGTACCAGAGGGGGAGCAGGAGCCCTGCGAGAGCTCATCCGCCTCGGCCGCTCCGGCCGGGATGTGGTCGTCACGCCCGATGGGCCGAAAGGGCCGGCGCAGGTGGCGAAGATGGGTGTGATCCAGTTGGCGAGGGCATCGGGACTGCCGATTGTTCCCTTAGCATTCAGCTGCTCAAAAAAAAACACTTCGCGAGCTGGGATCGTTTCATGGTCCCGTACCCCTGGTCGCACGGTTTCTTTCTCTGGGGGGCGCCGATCTGGGTCCCACGAGATGCGGATGCAGATCAGTTGGAAGCCAAGAGGTTGGAACTGGAAACCACGCTAAACCAGCTGACTGCGCAGGCCGATGATGCGGTAGAATCGTAGGCCTCATGTGGCACATCCTCTATAACACGCTGTTGTTGATCGCCTCTCCAGTCATCCTTGCCATCTTGCTTGCCAAACAACGTTGCCGACGGGGATTGCCGCAACGACTTGGCTGGGGAAAAGGTCTATCTGGTATATTCGGTTTTTCTCGTCGACCGGATAGACAAGACGAACAAGATAGACCAGACAGACTGGATCAACCAAATAAACCGGTCATCTGGGTCCATGCGGTTTCACTGGGAGAGGCGGTGGCGGTCACGCCGCTGGTCAAGGAGCTGCATCGGCGCCATCCGGATCACCGCTTCGTCGTCTCGACCGTCACGGAAACCGGGCGGGAAGCGGTCGAGCAACGGTTGACCGGTGTGGCCGAACATCTCTACGCTCCGCTGGACTTTCCCTGGGTCGTCTCCCGGCTGGTCACCCGGTTACGGCCCGTGCTCTATGTCTTTGTCGAAACCGAGCTCTGGCCGAATCTCCTGCGGGAACTTCAACGTCGTGGGGTCCCGGCCGTGATGGTGAACGGGCGATTCTCCACCCGCTCCTTTGCCCGGCAGCAATGGGGCCCTGTCAGAGCGTTCTATCGCACGATGTTGCAGCGGCTGAGTCTCTGTCTGATGCAGTCCGATCGCGATGTCGAACGGATCATAGCGCTCGGCGCGGATGCGCGGGTAGTACGGAAAACCGGAAACATCAAGTTCGATCAGCCGATGCCTCCTGCCGCGGAGCCGGAATCGATCAGGGCAAGTCTTGGATTGCAAAGCGGCGAACGGTTGTTCGTGGCGGGCAGTACGCATCCCGGCGAGGAGGAGGCGCTCGTCGACTGCTATCGCCACTTGATCATGCAAGTGCCTTCCGCTGTTCTGCTGCTGGCGCCACGTCATATCGAGCGGGTTGAACGGATGGAAGCGATGGTTCGTGAGCGCGGGTTGGCTGTGCAGCGACGGAGCACGGTCAGCTCGTCGCCGTCGACCGCGCCGCCAGGACCACGCGTGATCATTCTCGATTCGCGGGGCGAACTGGCCTCGCTGTATCGGGAGGCGGTGGTGGCCTATGTCGGGGGTACCTTGATTCCGATCGGCGGACATAACCTGCTCGAGCCGGCCGTCTGGGCGAAGCCGGTCTTGTTCGGTCCCTATACGGACCATTGTGCCGAGATCGCATCGCTGTTAATCGAGGCGGGAGGCGGTCGTCGAGTCATGGACGCGACAGACCTCACCCGGCAGGTCGCGCGTCTCTTCGGTGATCGGGACGAATGTATCGCGATGGGGCAGTCGGCTCGCACAGTCGTTGAACAGAATCAAGGGGCCTTGCTGGCTACGGCGGAGGCCATCGAAACCCTGCTGACACCGCAGCGATCCGGTCCCGACGCCGCGCTCGCAGAAAACAGGATTCCCCTTATGGCAGGACGGTAGGATGCTGTTTACTCCAGGCTCGCAGGTCCGGCGGTGGTTGCTGTGGGCAGCAATTCCCTATGGGATGATCGCAGAATTCCGTGCCCGCTGCTATCGGCGGGGATGGTTCGCGCAGAGAAAACTTCCCGTCCCCGTCATCAGTATCGGCAATCTGACGTTGGGCGGGACGGGGAAGACCCCGATGGTGATCCGGCTGGCAGAATGGCTTTTGGCCGATGGAAAACGAGTCGCGATCCTGAGCCGGGGCTATCGCCGGATCAGCCGGGAGTCGATGCTCCTGGTTTCCGACGGGGAACGGTTGCTCGCGGGGCCGCATGAGGCCGGCGATGAACCGTTTTTGATCGCGACGCGATGTCCGAAGGCGGTGGTCGCGGTGGGCGCTGATCGCTATGAACTCGGCCGATGGGTCTTGGGTCGTTGTCCCGTGGATTGCATCTTGCTCGACGACGGTTTCCAGCATCTGGCTCTTCACCGTGACGTGAATCTATTATTGATCGATGCAACTGACGTCAATGGCTTGGAGGCGGTCGTGCCGGCGGGCCGTTTGCGCGAGCCCCTCACCGCCGCCGCGCGCGCGTCTGCGATCGTCGTGACGCGTGCTGATGTAGCAGCCCAGGTCGCACAGGTGGTTCAGCGTCTACGTGATGTTGTCGGTCCGTTGCCTGACCCTGTGCAAGTCGTCTTTCGCGCCGAGGGGCTCGTCTCGCTGACCTCCGGTGAGTCCCGTCCCCCCGTCTGGTGTCGTGGGAAAACGGCGGTCCTTTGCAGTGGGATCGGTCATGCGGCTTCGTTTCGGGCCACGGCCGAAGGATTGGGGCTCCGCCTGCTCGACGAGATCCGGTATGCCGATCACCATCTCTATGCGACGACCGATCTCGAACTGCTGCGTGCGAGAGCCGGTGCATTGAATGCCGATCTGGTCCTGACCACGGAAAAAGACGGCGGAAAATTAGCTCCGCTGCTCACCCCGGCTGACGGCCATTGGTGGGCTGTTCGTCTGGGGACTGAGTTCACGGCGGGAGAAGACCGGCTTCGACAAGTCATCTTCCACCCGTCAAGCTGTATGCCGGTGGAGGCTTGTGCGTAACGGGGCATTGAAGAACATTCTCGTTCGAGGGCCCAACTGGCTTGGTGACGCGGTCATGTGCGAGCCGGCGATCCGCGGGTTGAAGCGGATCGCGCCTGATGCAATGATTTCACTGCTGGTAAAGCCGGCGGTGGCCGAACTTTTCAGGGGCCATCCCGGCATCGACCGGATCATCGTCTATGAAGACAAAGGACGCCATGCCGGGTTGTCAGGAAAATGGACGCTGGCCGGAGAGCTGAGGCGTGCCCGTTTCGATTTCGCCCTCTTGTTGCAGAATGCCTTTGAAGCCGCCTTGTTGGCCTGTCTGGCAGGAGTTCCGCGGCGCTATGGCTACGCGACCGATGGTCGAAGCCTGCTGCTTTCAGAACCGGTGGCTGTCCCGAAGCGTCCGGCACCGCTTCACCAGGTCCAGTACTACTGGAATTTGCTCAGACCGTTGGGGCTGACAGGGGAGCCGCCGGCGCCGGAGTTGTTTGTGACTCACGAAGAAGAAGCGGCCACGGCTGCTCGACTCGCGCAGATGGGCATCTCATCCGCGGATGTGACGATCGGCGTGAACCCCGGTTCGACCTATGGCGGCGCCAAACGATGGTTGCCTGATCGGTTCACTGAAGTTACCGACCGGTTATGCCGTACCTTGGGCGAGGCGCAGGGGAAACCGGTGTCGGTCGTCATTCTGGGCGCCAAAGGCGAGGAGCTGCTGGGCCGTGAGATCGCAGGGCGCCTTTCGGCGCGATCGGCCGTGCTGTCCGGGACGACGACGATTCGTGAACTGATGGCGGCCGTGAAGCGCTGCGCCCTGCTGCTCACCAACGACACGGGGCCCATGCACATCGCCTCAGCTTTTCGAGTGCCGGTGGTGGCCATCTTCGGCCCGACCGATTGGCGGACAACGTCGCCGTACGGCGCGGGCCATGTCATCGTCCGGCAGGCGGTGGATTGCGCGCCCTGCCTGTTGCGCGAATGTCCCATCGACCATCGTTGTATGACGCGGATCTCGGTAGATCAGGTGTATGAATCGGCCGTGAAGCAGCT
>DATGEA010000053.1:0-9744 GCA_035310605.1 Nitrospira sp.
AACGGTGTTAGGAGTTCCCCACAGGCACAATTGGTTGTCACGGAGAATCACTAAGTATGGGCTAGCAGGCTCAGCCGGAAAGTAGCAGTTGGGGAAAAATGGGCAATGGATCAGATACCCCGCCCACTCTCCTTTGGGATAGAGTCGGTACTCCCATATGATTTGCTGCCCATCATCCTGGAGGACACGGTCCGGTTTCCCCAGATACTTCAACACCTGTTCCTTCGGCATGGAATCGGCGAGTCGATCATCTAACTTCTGTGCATCGTACATGTAGGGAAGAAGTACACCGCACCCCGAGAGAGAAAGAAGAAGGATGAGGATGGCCAATGCTCGCTTCATCGCGCTTCCTGAATTCTTGCGCGGAGGCCGAGAACGAATCTCTGTAATTCTACGCCTGAAAGGGGGATGGAGGCTAGCAGGCTGGTTGGGGCAAACTGCAGGTACGGGAAGGTCACACCCTCTCCGTCAGGTACGGGAGGATGGATGGGCTCCCGGCGACTTGCGGCGGCTCGTACTTAATATGATGCTCCTTCCGAGCTTGCCCGTATTTCCTTTCCTTCAAGGCAGTTGAGAGACGGTTGCCCCTCCCGCGATTTGCGCGAAGGCGAGGGAAACCGCCTAGCCGAACGGTTGCGCTCGTGCAGCGACGGCTATGCATGTCCGAAAGTTCGTTGGCGGAGCGACAACGAACTAAGTTTGCGTAGCCGAGCAAGCGGAGGCTTAGTGCGGTCGAGCCGTAGCGCAGGAGCGGGTAGGGCTCCGTCTCTCGACACGTCTATAACTTCCCAAAACTCCTCTTCCAAAACTCCCTTACATTCCTCATATTGTCTTCAACATCCGACTTCAAATGCCTCGCTCCCGCCTGCCAATCATCCGTCGTATATCCCACTCTCCTCGCCAGGAAAATAAACTCGTCAGACTCAGCCGGTGGAAGCACCAAGTCCTTCGCGTTGCCCCGAACCATGCGTAGGCCGTCGATCAGCATGCGAATGAAGAGATAGGCCTTCCGCAGATTCTCGCCGTCCTGCCTGCTCACGATCCCGCATTCGACCAGCCCGGCCAGCGCCTGCATCGCGTTCGGCGTGCGCAGGACGGCATGCTTATGGCCATGCATGAGTTGGAGATACTGGATGGCGTACTCGATATCGACGAGGCCACCGGCGCTGAGTTTGACGTTGACCGTGCCCGATTCGACCAGCTCTTTGAGCTGTTGCCGCCGCAGGTCGAGCGCAGTGGCGAGATCCCATGTTGCGCCGCTATAGACGTACCGGTCGCGATGGGCTTCGACCTGTTTGCCGAGCGAAGCGTCCCCCGCGATGTGGCGGAGCTTGATCAAGGACTGCCGCTCGAAGGGGGCGGCCAGCCCCTTCTCACTATAGTAGCTGGTGATCTCGTCGAGCGGGTTGGCGAGGAAGCCCTTGCCTCCGTGAGGGCGCAGGCGCACGTCGAGATGGAAGATGCCTTCCTGCTTGGCTTCGATCCATTGCAGGAGCTCCTGCGTGAGCCGTTCGAAGTATTCGCTGTTCTCCATGCCCTGCTTGCCGCTCGTGCGTCCTGTTCCGCCGTACACGAACAGGAGTTCGATATCGGAGGCATAGCCGAGCTCACGGCCGCCGAACTTGCCGATGCCGAGGATCGCAAAGGGGCAGGGTTTCTTGTTGCTCATCTTGGGCACGCCGTATTGCTTGTTCAGCTTGGCCTGACAGTCTTTCAGGCTTCGATCCAGGATCACTTCGGCGAGTTCGGTCAATGCGAGTGAAAAGTCGGCCAGGCTGGTGCCCGGCTCAACGATGTGTTTCATGTCGATGCGGAAGAGTTCGCGATCTTTGAACTGGTTCAGGGCGGCTTTCCGTGCTTCGTCGGTCTTCGCGCGATCCACGAGACGGTCAAGCTCCTTCCGCAGCGCGGCTTTCGGTTTGATGAGCGGGGCGTCGCGGTAGTCTTGCAGCAGCGGCAGGATGTTGTCATGTTGCCGGCGCAGGAAGTCTTCCCAGAGAAAATCGCTCGCGCCGAGCAGCCGCGCGAGGAGGGGGAAAGTTTTCTTGTCGCTAAGGAACGCCAGGACCTCCTGCTGGGCTTTGCCTTTCGTCTCCTGCACGATCAGGTCGAGGAACTGGTCGAAGGCTTCGAGGGCTTTGGTGGGGTCCGGGGCCCAGGTGAGGGCATGCGTGAACTGCTTGATCAGCACGGCCGTCAGGCGCAACTGCTGCTGGTCGGCCGGATCTGTGAGCTTCTGCCCGTAGCGGTTGCGGACGTAGAAGCGGTCGTGGAGCTTGCCTCCGTCGAGTTCGATCTGCGCCTTCGCAATATAGATGTTGCGCATGGCCAGGGCGTTGGCGAAGGCATAGAGAAAGGCCGGGGTGTCGTCCGAGCGGATGTCCATGATCGTGTCCGTCGGCGACTGGCTGTTATCGAAGGTGATCTGGACGGGATGGAGTAGGCCGCTGAAGGAGCCGCGCCGCTTGCCCAGCTGCTCGACCAGATGTCGGTTCACCGCGTGGCGGGCTTCTTCAAACTGGCTTGCATCCAGGAGTCCGATGACCGAGCGCAGTTCTTCCGCCAGGCGGCGGTGATCGTCCGGCCCGAAGGAGGCGCCCCGGACCGGCTGCACCCGGAACACGTCCACGATTTTCTTCCGGCTCAAGCCGGGGCGACCCTTCGGCCGTAGCCGTGGCCCGGTTCCCCAGGCCGATTTCGCCGGCGGAGTCGAGGCCGCTTCAGCGAACGTATAGATCTGTCCTTCTTCGATGTTCAGCCCGAAGGCCGACAGCAGGCCGCAGATCGTGGCGAACTCCGCGAAGTAGTCGTAGGCGACGATCGTCAGGTTGAAATTCTCCTGTCGTCGTTCGCTGATGGAAAGCTCGCAGAGGTGGTCGGGAGTCAATGCCGCAGCTAAGCGGATGTGTTGGGCAATCGTCGCCGCATCGAATCGCCGGAAATATTCCTGATCCATCCGGCCGACGAAGTCCTGCAGGAGGTCAACAGGGACATCCTGACAGAGAGGCCTCAATACCTGCAGGAGCTGTTCATCGATGGGCATAGAGATCGATCCTTTGGCTCTCAGCAATCAGCCATCAGCATTCGGCTTTCGGAAGGAGGACCGATCTGTTTTCAAGCTGACGACTGACTGCAGATGGCTGACCGCTCGCTGCCGCAGTATACCGGAATGCGTTCATTGTGCGTAGAGGAGCCTGTCAGTATAATGCCGCGCCATGACCGGCAGGCTGTTGAAAAAGTTCACCAGCTTGAACAGCCTTCGGGATGTTTAAATGTTTCCTATACCCGTTCACCTAGGAGAATTTCTTGGGTGCTAAAAAAGTAATTAAGCGGTCTTCTTCGAGAGGGCCGCGGCCTGTCACCCCGCCGTCGGCCAGGCCAGATCCCACGCCGGTCTTGCTTGCGGCTGAACGCGATGCCGAGCAGATTCGGACCATCTTGTCGGCCTATGGCCTGACGAATGTCGAGCAGGCCGATCGTAATCTTCAGGCCATGGCCGGCGATCCCCATGAACGTCATCAGCTGGCCTACATCCTGCCGCTTCTCATGGACTCGATTGCCCGGACGGCCGATCCGGATCAGGCGTTGAACCACTGGGAACGTCTGCTCTCGAATGTGACTCGGTCGTCGTTCCTCGATTACCTGCGCAGTTCGCCGCGCATGCTGGATATGCTTTGCACGATCTTCGGTAACAGCGACTCACTCGCCTTCACCATTATTCGCGATCCGATGCTGGTCTATTGGCTGGCGGAGGAAGACGTGCTGGTGAAGCCGCCGACGCGAACGGGGATGGAGCAGGCGCTCCACAAGCAACTGGCCCGTCTCACAGTGAAGGAACTCAAGCTGGAAGTCCTGCGCCGTTTTCGCCGGCGGGAGATGCTGCGGATCGGCGTGCGCGATCTCCTGCGCCTGGCGGATGTACCGGAGACGACGGCCTCGCTGTCGGATCTGGCGAGTCTGCTGATCCACGCGGCCTACGAGATTGTGGACGCGGACATGCGGCGGCATTATGGCGTGCCCATGCACAAGAACCGGGAGCGGAAGTGGGTGGAGACTGGATTCGCCGTCATGGGAATGGGGAAGCTCGGCGGGCATGAACTGAATTACAGTTCCGACGTGGATCTGATTTACGTCTATGAATCACACGAAGGGGAAACCAGGCCGCCGCGCAGCAGATCAGCGGCTCAGCCGGCGGCGGCCGGCATCTCCGGCGAAGAATATTTCGAAATTCTCTCGCGGGAACTGACGAAAGCGTTGGTCGAGCAAACCAAGGAGGGCTATGTCTTCCGCGTGGACTTGCGCCTGCGGGCGGAGGGCACGATCGGCCAGCTGGCCCGGTCGCTGGACGGCTATGAGAAATATTATTTCACCAGGGGGCAGGTCTGGGAACGATTGGCCCTGCTCAAGGCCTGGCCGGTGGCCGGCTCCCCGGAGGTCGGCCACGCGTTCCTGAAGATCGTCAAGCCGTTTATTTTCGGATCGGCCGTGAAACGGATGGATCTGGCCGGCGCGTTAGCGATCGTGGATGATGTGCGGGCGGTGAAGGAGATGATCGACGCGAAGATGGCCGATCGGGGCCATGAGGGGCGGAACGTGAAGCTCGGGACCGGCGGGATCCGGGAGATTGAGTTTCTCGTGCAGACGATTCAAGTGCTGGCCGGTCGAAAAATCCCCGCATTGCTGGACCGCAGCACGCTCGGTTCCTTGAACCGATTTGCCGCCGGCAAATTGATTTCAGTGAAGGAGCGGGATGCCCTCACTGCGGCCTATCTCTTTCTTCGCGACGTCGAGCACAAGCTCCAAATGGTCCATGAACTGCAAACGCATGCGTTGCCGCATGAGACCGAGGAGCTTGAACGCTGCGCCGTCCGCATGGGCTACGACGGAGGGGATCGTGTCGCCGCCCTCAATCGGTTTCAAGCGGACCATCAGCGACATACCCGTTACGTCAATCACATGTTCCGGTCGCTCTTCTATGAGGGGAAGAACTGGCCGCTCCTGAAGGCGACGCTGCGAGCCATTCATGTGATCCATTGAGCCGCTTGTCTGCGGCTCCGGGTCGTCGGCGATAAACCATCAGATCATCAATCTCCTCACAGCAGGCTATTCTGCGTATTGCAAATCGCGCTCGCTGGCGAGCGACAGGTAGGCCTCTCCCCATTGATGTTGGCTGTCGAGACTCCATGGCTCCTCGACCGTAATCGGTTTGAATCGCAGGCCATAGATCCCTCCGTAGACCAGATGAGCCAGCCCCGCTCCCGAATCCTCAACCAGCCGGGCGTAGGCCGGACATTCAGGCGACGCTGCATCGTCGCTCCAGCCTGTGACCCAGTACCACTCGCCGGCGGGATTCCGGTCATAGAGCCGCACCTGTACGACCGGTCTGGCTGGACCGGCTTCGTTAAACCGCGCGAAGAAGCTCTCCTCGCAGTTTTCATTTGATTCGACTTCGAGGATCACGGCCGGTCTGCCTCCTGTCCCTCGCCGCTGATTCTAACGCGACACCAGGCTGCAAAACACGAAGGGCCCGGCGGTTTCCCGCCGGGCCCTTCGCTGGAATCAGAGAGCCGTCAGCTATCAGCTGTCAGCCTTCAGCTTCTTAGTACATCCCTTCCATGCCGTGGCTATGTCCTGCGCCGCCGGCGGACTCTTTCTTCTCCTCAGGGATGTCGGTGATCATGACTTCGGTCGTGAGCATCAAGCCCGCGACAGAGGCCGCGTTCTGCAGCGCGCAGCGCGACACCTTGGTCGGGTCAATGATGCCGGACTTGATCATGTCCACATATTCTTCCGTCGCGGCATTGAAGCCGGCATTGATGTTCTTGTCGGCACGGACTTTCTCGACGACGACGGATCCCTCGCCGCCCGCATTGGCGACAATCTGGCGGATCGGTTCTTCGAGAGCACGGCGGACGATGTTCACGCCCACCTGTTGCTCGGGCACCAGTTTGAGTGAATCCAGTGAACCAATGCAGCGGAGATAGGCCGTTCCGCCGCCCGGGACGATGCCTTCTTCCACCGCCGCCTTGGTCGCATGGAGGGCGTCCTCGACGCGGGCTTTCTTTTCCTTCATTTCGGTCTCGGTCGCGGCACCGACGTTGATGACGGCCACGCCGCCGACGATCTTGGCGAGGCGCTCCTGGAGCTTCTCGCGATCGTAGTCGGACGTCGTCTCTTCGATCTGGGCCTTGATCTGCTTCACGCGGGCTTCGATCTTCTTCGGGTCGCCGTAGCCTTCGACGATCGTGCTGTTGTCCTTGTCGATCGTCACGCGCTTCGCACGGCCGAGGTCGGTGAGCTTCACGTTCTCGAGCTTGATGCCGAGGTCTTCAGAAATCACCTGGCCGCCGGTGAGGATTGCGATGTCCTCCAGCATGGCCTTGCGGCGATCGCCGAAGCCCGGAGCCTTCACGGCCGCCACGTTCAAGGTGCCGCGCAGCTTGTTGACCACGAGGGTCGCAAGCGCTTCGCCTTCGACTTCTTCCGCGATGATCACGAGCGGCTTGCCCATCTTGGCCACCTGCTCGAGGATCGGGAGAAGGTCCTTCATGCTGCTGATTTTCTTTTCGTTGATGAGGATGAGCGGCTCTTCGACTGAACATTCCATCCGCTCGGCGTTGGTGACGAAGTAGGGGGAGATATAGCCGCGATCGAACTGCATGCCCTCGACGACGTCCAGCGACGTGGTCATTGACTTGGCTTCTTCGACCGTGATCACGCCGTCCTTGCCGACCTTCTCCATCGCTTCCGCGATGAGGTCGCCGATGGTCTTGTCGTTGTTGGCTGAGATGGTTCCGACCTGGGAGATTTCGGTCTTGTTCTGGCAGGGCTTGCTGAGCTTCTTCAATTCACCGATCACCGTTTCGACGGCTTTGTTGATGCCCCGCTGGATTTCCATCGGGTTCGCACCGGCGGTGATGTTCTTGACGCCTTCCCGGAAGATGGCCTGGGCCAGCACGGTGGCGGTGGTGGTGCCGTCACCCGCCGTGTCGCTGGTCTTGCTGGCGACTTCGCGGACGAGCTGGGCGCCCATGTTCTCGTACGGATTCTTGAGTTCGATTTCCTTGGCGACGGTCACGCCGTCCTTAGTGATGGTCGGGGCGCCGAATTTCTTATCGAGAATCGCGTTGCGGCCCTTGGGACCGAGCGTCGCCTTGACGGCATCCGCCAGCTGGTTCACGCCCTTGAGAATCGAGGCACGTGCCGCCTCGCTGTACAGTAGTTGCTTAGCCATGTAGTTCCTCCGTTAATAGTCAGTCGTCGTCTTGTTGTCGTTTAGCTGGCGAAAATGCCGAGGATGTCTTCTTCCTTGAGGATCAAGCACTCTTCGTCCTCGATCCGGAGCTTGCTGCCTGAATACTTGTCGAACAGGACATGGTCGCCGATCTTCACGTTCTCGACCTTCTTGCCGATGGCCTGCACCACGCCTCTCTGCGGCTTCTCCTTGGCTGAATCCGGCACGTAAATCCCGCCGGCAGTCCGTTCCAATTCCTCGGTGTAGGTGACGAACACCCGATCACCCAGGGGCTGGAAGCCCTTGGCTACGTTCTTCTTCTCCTTAGCTGCTGTGCTCATAACAAACCCTCCTCGTGATAGTTAACGCATTGAATAGGAACGATTTATGACGGGTTCGCACTCGGTGGCGTAAGCCTGTACCCCAGAACGAGCAGAAGCCCTGATCTGTCGAACTCGGGTGAGGAGATAGTCTCTCCCCGGCTCAAGTCAAGGGGGAACGCACGAAAAAATCGCGATTCTCTCTACCTCAAGCAACCCAAATCATAACCTATTGAGATTCCAATATTCCAGGGGAATCTGGGGGATGAATCCTGGTGGGGCTAGATCCGTAAGCGATCGAAATCCTTCACGTCTTTCTTAATGAAGTCGCGCAGACGCTTGATGATGCGGGCCTCAAGCTGGCGCGTCCGCTCTTTGGTAATACCGTATTTGTTGCCCAGGTCGTCCAGCGTGAGCGGGGTTTCGGAGAGAATGCGATTCCGCAAAATGTCTTCGTCCCGTTCGTCCAGGGTCTTGACGAACTCGGCTAACTTTGCGCGGAAGAGGGTTTGTAACTGTTCTTGAGCGAGCCGCTCATCCGCCGGCACCTGTTGAGCCGGGAGAACGTCCAGCAGGCTGCCTTCCTGGGCTTCACCGATGGGCTGGTCCAGCGAGAGTTCCCAATTGCCCAGCCGCTGGTCCATCTCGATAATGTCGCGTTCCCGTACATTCAAGCGGTCTGCGAGCAGTTTCGTGTCGGGGGCGAAGCCTTCCCGTTCGAGCTTCGCCTTCTCCTTCTTTAGATTGTAGAAGAGTTTTCGCTGATCCTGGGTCGTGCCGATCTTGACCAGGCGATAGGTGTTCAGAAGGTAGCGAAGAATGTAGGCGCGCGCCCACCAGGCCGCATAGGCGTAGAACCGCACGTTCTTGGCCGGGTCGAATTTCTTGATTGCCTGCATGAGCCCCACGTTGCCTTCTTGGATGAGGTCCATGTGGTCGGCGCCGGTGTGCAGGTATTCGGCGGCGATGGCGACGGAGACACGCAGGTTAGCCATGATGAGTTTGACTGCGGCTTCACGATTGCCCTGTGTGTGGTATTCCTCGAAGAGCCTGAGCTCTTCTTCTTTGGTGAGAAAGGGATGGCGCCGGACCTCGACGAGGTATTGTTGCAGGGCGGTCACCGGCACCACCGCCGTGCTGTCGGCGGAGGCCTGTTTGCCGCTGTCCGAAGAGGGACTCAGCTCGGTGACGGCTGTATCCGTCCCCGGCTCCTCATCAGCAGACGGTAAGACTTCCGGCTCAAGCGGTTCCTGGTCGATGTCTTCGTCCGGTTTGCCCATAGAACCGGTGACTATAGCAGAACAGCCGTTGTCTACAAAGCCGGCGGGGAGCCTGAATCCGTTCTCTTGCGCGGGAGATTCTGCGTCCCCTATAGTGGACGGTCTCTCCGTTTTTTGACGAGCAGGGGCGGTACAGGGAATTCGGGATCATCCGACCGATGACAGGAATATTCAGAGGACTGGCAAGCGGACATTGGCCCTCTTTGGTCGGGGCCTGGCTGCATTTTGAAGTCAGTTTCATGACGTGGTTGCTGATCGGTTCGCTGGGCGTCGCGATTTCGGAAGAGTTCGGGCTTTCGGCGACGCAAAAGGGACTGCTCGTCGCCTGTCCGCTATTGAGTGGAGCGCTCCTTCGGGTGTTCGTGGGGTTCAGCAGCGACCGGTTGGGCGCGAAAACGACGGGGCTCTATCTCCTCGCTTGTGAGATGGGCGCGCTCTTGTGGGGCTGGCTCGGGGGAGTGAATTTTCTGCAGTTGCTCGGGGTCGGGCTCCTGCTTGGGGTGGCAGGCGCCAGCTTTGCGGTGGCCCTTCCCATCGCCAGTCGGGCGTATCCCCCCGCCTATCAAGGCCTGGCCATGGGAGTCGCGGCGTCGGCGAACAGCGGTACTGTGCTCGCGATGTTTCTGGCGCCCCGGCTTGCGGGACCAATAGGCTGGCACGGGGTCTTTGGAGTAATGTTGGCGCCCGTGCTGGTCACGACCATCCTCTTTGCCTTCCTCGTTCGAAGTGATGGAGGAGGGTCCAGACAGGAGCGGCACGAACACTGGTGGCATGATCTTCGTGAAGGCCTGGTACGCCCGTCGATGTACTGGCTGTGCTTCCTCTATGCGGTCACCTTCGGCGGATTTGTCGGGATCTGCAGCTTTCTGCCGATTTTTCTGCATGACCAGTATGCGTTTGATCTTGTGAC
>DATGEA010000054.1:0-12070 GCA_035310605.1 Nitrospira sp.
AAACTCGGTCTTTTGTTATCCACAGCCCCTTCACATTCGAGTGTCGACACCGTCGTGAAGCTCGCGGGAGCGGCACTTCGACAGGGAATCGACGTCTATCTCTACCTCATTGATGAAGGGGTGAAAAGTATGAATGATGTCCGCTTTTCCGATCTGTTGACCGGTGGGGTCAAGATCTCCGTTTGTGCGTACGGCTGCCAGCAGCATGGCGTCTCGACTACGGATATCGATTCCCGCATCTCGTTGTCCGGCCTTGTCGTGCTATCCGGTATCATCGACGGATGTGACCGGTTCTTAGCCTTCACGTAGCGTGATGTAGCACCAACATGTCCTAGTGTCATGAGTAAGCGTATCGCCGTTGTTATCTCGGAAGATCCCACGACGACGCACCGACCTGTCGAGGCGTTACGAATCGCCCTCGGTCTCTGTGCCGGCGATCACGAGACGACGGTCGTCCTGTTGGGGAAATCTTCATTACTCCTGACGGATGACCTCGACGAGGTTGTCGATGTGGATATTCTTGAGAAGTATCGTCCTTCGTTCGCACAACTCTCTGTTCCTTTCATGGTCTCATCCGGCTCGGCCATGATTAATCTGCTCGCGCAATTTACTGTGACCCGCAAGGCGCCCCACGAGATCCGGGCCTTTCTCCAGTCTGTTGATCGAACGTTGGTGTTTTCATGAGCAGGACTCTCTATCTTCTTCGCCGGCCGATCGAGCAGGTCGATCAGGCCGTTTTCCTTCCCGGAGATACCAAGGGCGATGTGGTCCTGCTTGAAGACGGAGGATCTTCTATGCTGGCGCATGACGGAGGGGATGTCTTCTCCCTGACAGGAAAGGCTCCCTACCCGCAGATTTCCTATGAAGAGCTGATCGAAAAGATCTTCCAATACGATCACGCGATTGTAATCTAGTTTCGGAGCCTCTTCTCCGAAGAGAGTGTGTTAAAGAAGAAAGACCGTCGCCGTAGTCGGAGTAAGAGTAGGTCTTGTGGATAGCGTGGATAGCCGGTAATCGACTGACCAAGCATAGGAATTCCTGGTGGCGTGATGTGGACCAAGTTGGGGATTGACTCGGGGTTGACGTGGGGTGCAGAGTTCAGAACCTCTGGGCAGCGTGATAATGCATTGTCCGGACGATCGGGAGGTTTTAGGTACAGGGATGGATTTAGGAGCGCAGGCGCAGGCAGGCTTAAAGTTATCCACAGGTGTGAATAAGCCTGTGTATGAGCAATAACACGGTCACTATGACGGTTTCGGCAGTCTGGCAGGACGCCCTGGCGTATATCCAGGGAAAAGTGCCAAAACAGGTTTACGATACGTGGTTTACACCGGTCCACCTGGAGCGGATCGAGGATACGACCGCCCAGATTGCGGTCCCTAATAAGTTCTTTGGTGACTGGCTCAGCCAGCATTACGGCCCCCTACTCCAGGAGGCGGTATCGACCGCCCGGGGAGGAGGAGAAACCACCGTTTCGTTCGTCGTTTTCAACCGGCTCGCCGCCAAACCCGCAGATCCCGCCCTTATGACTCAAGCGGTGAAGACGGCCAGCACCGGGAAGCAGAAGCGCGGAATCCAG
Source organism: Nitrospira sp. (assembly GCA_035310605.1). Taxonomy (GTDB): domain Bacteria; phylum Nitrospirota; class Nitrospiria; order Nitrospirales; family Nitrospiraceae; genus Nitrospira_C. The sequence goes on from DATGEA010000054.1 coordinate 1,580, forward strand.
CTCAACCCCAAGTATACGTTCAAGAACTTCGTCGTCGGAGCCGGTAACCAGTTTGCCCACGCGGCCTGTATGGCGGTAGCCGAGCAGCCGGCCAAAGCCTATAACCCGCTCTTCATCTACGGCGGAGTCGGTCTGGGCAAAACACATCTCCTGAACGCGATCGCCAACCATGTCGCCGAGCGGACCGACCTCCGTATTGCCTATCTGACAACCGAACAGTTTACGAACGAGGTCATCAATTCGATTCGCTACGACAAGATGATGGACCTCCGCAAGCGGTACCGTCACATCGACATGTTGATGATCGACGACATTCAATTCCTGGCGGGCAAGGAACGGACTCAGGAGGAGTTCTTTCACACCTTCAACGCCCTCTATGAGGCACACAAACAGATCGTCCTTTCGAGCGACCGGTTTCCGAAAGACATGCCCGATATCGAGGAACGGTTGCGGTCCCGATTTGAATGGGGACTCATCGCCGACCTTCAGCCCCCCGACGTGGAAACCAGAATCGCCATCCTGCGGAAGAAGTCCGAGGACGAGGGGGTGACCCTGCCCGAAGACGTGATTCAGTTCTTGTCGACGACGATGAAGAGCAACATCCGCGAGTTGGAGGGCTCCCTGGTCCGGCTGGGCGCCTTCGCCTCCCTGACCGGGCAGACCATCACGCTGGACATGGCAAAGAACGTGCTGCGCGATCTGATCGGCGACAAGAAGAAGATCGTGTCGATGGAAGACATTCAAGACGTCGTGAGCACCTGGTTTCACGTCAAGATTGCGGATCTGAAGTCCCGGCGACGGAGCAAGACGCTCGTCCATCCGCGGCAGATCGCCATGTACCTCTGTCGTGAGCTCACGGACGCCTCGTATCCCGAAATCGGCCGGCTTTTCGGCGGCAAGGATCATACGACCATCATTCACGCGTGCCGGCAGATTACCAAGGCCAGGGAAAATGACGGCGCTTTGCAGGCCACACTGGACGGCTTGAAGGAGAAAATCCTCCGAAGCTGAAGGGCTCTTCGAGGGAGAAGGAATCATGAAGGTTCGTATCGGACGTGATGAGCTGCTGACCGGCCTGCAACGCGTGCAAGGTGTCGTCGAGAAACGCAACACAATGCCGATCCTGTCGAATATCCTGCTCGAGGCGAAACAGGAAGGGGCGGAAATCGTCGCGACCGACCTCGAGATCGGCATGCGGGGCCTCTACAAGGCCACCGTGCTCAAACCCGGCGGTGTGACCGTCTCGGCGCGCAAGCTGTATGAAATCATCAAGGAGCTGCCGAGCGGAGACATCGAGCTGACTACGGGGGAGAACAACTGGACGACGATCCAGGCGGGCAAGAGCCAATTCAAAATCGTCGGCCTTCCCAGCTCAGAGTACCCGGCCCTGCCGGCAATCGAGCGCGAAGGGCTCACGCCGCTCGCCGGCGCCGGCTTGCTGGAATTGATCCGCAAGACACTCTTTGCGGCCGGAGACAACGACGCGCGGTACATCCTGAACGGGCTGCTCGTCACTCTGATTTCGAGCGAGAAGAAAACTACGCTCCGTCTGGTAGGAACGGACGGCCACCGGCTGGCCGTGGCCGAACAGGAACTCGGCAAAGCGGGAGCCAAGGGGGCGCCGCAGGAAATCAAAGCGATTATTCCGAAGAAGGCGGCGCATGAAATGCGCCGGTTGCTGGAAGAGGGCGGCGATGGCGAACCGCTCATCGGCTTCACGAAAAATTTAATGATCTTCCGCAAGAGCGGCTTGTTGCTGACCTCGCGCCTGATGGAAGGGAACTACCCAAATTACCAGCAGGTCATTCCCAAAGAGAGCAACAAGAAGATCATCATTCATCGCGTAGAATTAGAAAGCGCCCTGCGGCGCGTCTCGGTTCTGTCAAAGGACAAGGCCAACGCTGTGAAATTGTCGTTCGCGCCGGGCCGCATGACGCTATTCTCCAGCAATCCGGACTACGGGGAAGCCACCGAAGACATGCCGGCGCAGTACGAGGGCGAGGCCATGAACACGGGGTTCAATGCCCGCTACCTGCTGGACGTTTTCGGGGTCATGGACGGCGAGAAGATTTCACTGCAGATGGACAGTCCGCTGAGTCCCTGCCTGATCCAGGAGGCGGAATCGCCGGGATTCAAGTGCGTCGTGATGCCGATTAAGATTTAGGCGAGAGACTCGGGGCAAGATGAACGATGAGTTAGGAGACGAATGGCGACGAAAGAGTCCGACGAGATAGCCGACCAGCCGCGCCAAGGGAAATCCGACAGTTACGGCGCGGAGCAAATCAAAGTCCTCGAAGGTCTCGATGCGGTGCGCAAACGGCCGGCGATGTACATCGGCAGCACCGGGGTCGACGGCCTGCATCATCTCGTCTATGAAGTCGTCGACAACAGCGTCGACGAGCACATGGCCGGATTCGGCGAGAACATCGACGTCACCATCCACATCGACGGCAGCGTGACGGTGGTCGACAACGGACGCGGCATCCCCACCGGGATGCATCCGACGCAGAAGAAGTCCGCGGCCGAGGTCGCGCTGACCGTGTTGCACGCGGGCGGCAAATTCGAACAGGGCGCCTACACCGTATCGGGCGGTCTGCACGGCGTCGGCATCTCGGTCGTCAACGCGCTCTCCGAATGGCTTGAACTGGAAATCTGGCAGGACGGCCAGGTCTTCGAGCAACGCTATGAGCGCGGGAAGCCGGATGCGCCGCTGAAGAACACGGGAAAAACGAAGCGTCGCGGCACCAAAGTCCGGTTCAAGGCCGACGGCCAGATCTTCGAAACCCTCGACTTCAGCTTCGACGTGCTGGCCCAGCGGCTGCGCGAGCTGGCCTTCCTGAACAAGGGCCTGTCGATCACGCTCAAGGACGAGCGGAAAGAGCCGGCCAAAGAGCAGAATTTTCTCTACAAGGGCGGGATTGTTTCGTTCGTCGAACACCTGAACGAAGCCAAAACCCCGCTGCACAAGCCGATCTACGTCAAGGTCGAAAAACCGGAAATGATCCTCGAGGTCGCACTCCAGTACAACGACAGCTACGCGGAGAACCTCTTCTCCTTCGCCAACAACATCAATACGAAGGAAGGCGGCACGCACCTGGTTGGGTTCAAGGCGGCGTTGACGCGGACCATCAACAATTACGCCAATGCCAACGACCTGCTAAAGAAAGAGACGGAATCGCTTACCGGCGACGACGTGCGCGAAGGGCTGACCGCGGTCGTCAGCGTGAAAGTCCGCAATCCCCAGTTCGAAGGCCAGACCAAGGCCAAGCTCGGCAACAGCGAAGTGAAGGGCGTCGTCGAGGCGGCGGTCAACGAAGCCCTCGGCACCTATTTCGAAGAGAACCCGCCCGTGGCCCGGAAGATCATCGGCAAGGCCGTCGACGCGGCCCGTGCCCGCGAAGCGGCGCGGAAGGCGAAGGATTTGATCCGGCGCAAGAGCGCATTGGACGGCGGCTCGCTCCCCGGGAAGCTGGCCGATTGCTCGGAAAAGGATCCGGCCCTGAGCGAGCTCTATATCGTCGAGGGTGATTCGGCCGGCGGCTCCGCGAAGCAGGGACGCGACCGCAAATTCCAAGCGATCCTGCCGCTCAAAGGCAAGATTCTCAACGTCGAGAAGGCCCGCTTCGACAAGATGCTCACGAGCGACGAGATCCGGACGCTCATCATGGCCCTGGGCACCGGCATCGGCCGCAAGCGCGAAGAAAGTGACAAGGCCGACAAGGATACGTTCGACATCTCCAAGGCCCGGTACCACAAGATCATTCTCATGACCGACGCCGACGTGGACGGCAGTCACATCCGCACATTGCTGCTCACGTTCTTTTTCCGGCAGATGCCGGAGCTGCTCGAACGGGGCTACATCTACATCGCCCAGCCGCCGCTCTTCAAAGTGAAGAAGGGCAAGACGGAGCGCTATCTCAAAGACGAGGGCCTGCTGAACGAGTACCTCGCCGATATGGCGGTGGAGGACGTGGAGCTGTATCTCGAGGGGGCGCAAGGCTATGTGACGGGCCGGCGTCTCCTGCCGATTCTCAAGAAAATGATCTCGTTCGAGACCCTCCTGGCCCGGCTGAACAAGAAACCGTACGAAGCATCCATGGTCCGGGCGTTTGTCGACGAACCGGGTCTCGGTCGCGAACTGCTCAAAGATCACGCGGCGCTGGTCAAGGCGGTGGCGAATGTGAAGAAGACGCTCGGCGTGGCCTTTCCGAAAATCGACCCCGCGATCGAGATTCTCCCCGACGAGGAACATCAATCGAACAAAGTGTCCTGTCGCATGCATGCGAGCGGGGTGACCTACCTATTGGACGTGACGCACGAACTGGTCGGCTCCGCCGATTTCCGTGAGCTGCAGAAGCTCAGTCCCTCGGCCATCGGACTGGGCCGGGCCCCCTACAAGCTCAAGGCCAAGGGTCAGGAGCAGGAGCTGTTTTCGACGGCCGATCTGGTGAAGGCCATCCTGGATATCGGGAAGCAGGGACTCAGTATCCAGCGTTACAAAGGTCTGGGCGAAATGAATCCCGGACAGCTCTGGGAAACCACGATGAATCCCGAGGCGCGCACGCTGTTGCGGGTCACGCTCGAAGACATGACCGGCGTGGACGAGATCTTTACCATTCTCATGGGCGACGAAGTCGAACCGCGGCGGAACTTCATCCAAACCCACGCCCTCGAAGTGCGAAATTTGGATGTGTAGCGGGTCCTGTCGCTGACCAGCCCGCCCGTCCTCGCACCCCGCCCGGTGTAGGGACCCCGCTGCGGGCGGTCGGGCTCCCAGGTCAGCGCCACCCGCTTCCATCTTGTGAGTTGGAGCGAAGAAGGAGAGAGAAACGGAATGCCTCCTGATGAACGACTAGGCCAGATCGCAATTGAAGACGAGATGAAATCGTCCTATCTCGATTACGCGATGAGCGTGATCGTGGGGCGAGCCCTCCCCGACGTCCGCGACGGCCTCAAGCCGGTGCACCGGCGCATCCTCTTCGGCATGAACGAGATGGGCCTGGTGCACAATCGGGCCTATCGCAAGTCCGCCAAAATTGTCGGCGAGATCATGGGGAATTACCATCCGCACGGCGATTCGGCGATCTACGACACCCTGGTGCGCATGGCGCAGGACTTCAACATGCGCTATCCGCTCGTGGACGGCCAGGGCAACTATGGTTCGATGGACGGCGACTCGCCGGCCGCCATGCGCTATACCGAAGCGCGCATGACGAAACTGGCCGAAGAGATGCTGGCCGACATCGACAAGGAAACCGTCGACTTCGGACCGAACTACGACGAATCGCGACAGGAACCTCTGGTATTGCCGACGCGAGTGCCGAATCTTCTCATCAACGGCGCGGGCGGGATCGCGGTGGGGTACGCGACGAACATTCCCACCCACAATATCGGCGAGGTCATCGACGGGCTGCTGCTGCTTTTGGAGAATCCGGACGTCACGATCGCGCAGTTGATGAAAAAGATTCCGGGGCCCGATTTCCCCACCGCCGGCTTCATCTACGGCATGACCGGCATCAAGGAGGCCTATGAAACAGGACGCGGCCTCTTGAAGCTGCGCGCGAAAGTCGTCGTCGAAACCGACGAACGGACGGAGCGCGAGCGCCTCATTGTCACGGAAGTCCCCTACCAGGTCAATAAAGCCAAGCTGATCGAGAAGATTGCGGAATTGATCCAGGAAGACCGCATCAAGGGGATCTCAGATCTCCGCGACGAGTCGTCGGACCGCGAGGGGGTGCGCGTCGTCATCGAATTGAAACGGAACGAGATTCCGCTGGTCGTGCTGAACAATTTGTACAAGCACACACAGCTCGAGACGACCTTCGGCGTGATCATGCTGGCGCTGGTCAACAATCGCCCGGAAGTGCTGAATCTCAAGCAGATTCTGTATTACTTCATCGAGCATCGCCGCGAGGTTGTGGTCCGCCGGACCACCTTCGAGCTGCGCAAGGCGGAGGAGCGCGCCCATATTCTCGAAGGTCTCAAAATCGCGCTGGACAATCTCGACGCCGTGATCGCATTGATCCGGCGCGCCCAGTCGCCGGACGAAGCCCGGGTCGGCCTGATGCGGCAGTTTTCGTTGAGCGAGATCCAGGCCAACGCCATACTGGACATGCGGCTCCAGCGGTTGACGCAGCTCGAACGGACCAAGCTCATCGAGGAGTATCAGGAAGTCCTCAAGCAGATCGAATACCTCAAGTCCGTCCTCGCCAGCGAGGCGCTGGTGCGGACCATCATCAAAGACGAGCTGACCGAGATTCGCGAAGCGTACAAGGACGAACGCCGGACGCAGATCGTAAAGGAAGAGGCGGAAATCAGCCTCGAAGATCTGATCGCGGAGGAAGAAGTCGTCGTCACGATCTCGCACGCGGGGTACATCAAGCGAAACGCGGCCTCGCTCTATCGCGCGCAGCGGCGCGGCGGTAAGGGTAAGATCGGCATGGGCATCAAGGAGGAAGACTTCGTCGAAACGCTCTTTACGGCGTCGACGCATGACTCGCTGCTGTTCTTCACCGACGCCGGAAAGGTCTACTGGCTGAAAGTCCACGAGATTCCCGAAGCGAGCCGTGCGGCCAAGGGCAAGGCCCTGGTCAATCTCCTCGCCCTGTCGGGCAGTGAAAAGGTCACGGCGACCTTGCCGGTGAAGGACTATCGCGCGGACCGGTTCGTCATCATGGCGACGAAGAAGGGCATTATCAAGAAGACCGAACTGTCTGCCTACAGCAATCCCCGCCAGGGGGGCATCATCGCGCTAGGGTTGGAGGAGGGCGACAGGCTCATCGGCGTACACGTGACGGACGGCCAGCGCGAGATTCTGCTCGGCACGAAACAGGGCATTACGATCAGGTTCAAGGAAGAGGAAGTCAGGCCGATGGGTCGCACGGCGTACGGCGTGAAAGGGATCACGCTCGAGGAAGGCAACGAAGTGATCGGGATGGAAACGATCACGCCGGATTCCACGACCGCGATACTGACCGTGACGGAATGCGGATACGGGAAACGGACGCCGGTCACCGAATATCGCGTCCAAGGTCGTGGCGGCAAAGGCATCATCAGCGTGAAGACCACCGAACGCAACGGACTGGCGGTCGGCTTCCTGCAAGTCAGAGACGGAGACGAGATCATGCTGATGGCCGCGCAGGGCAAAGTCCTCCGCTGTAAAGTCGACGACATCCGCGAGATCGGCCGCAACACGCAAGGCGTCAGGATTCTCGATGTCGAGGGAGACGACGATCGGGTGGTGGCGGTCGCCAGACTCGCCGAAAACGGCGAGCGCGAAGAACCGGCGCCTGACGAAAGTGCCGGCAACTAACGGCGGTTCTTCACGGGTCGTCCGTTCGCTCTCCTCCCCGCCATGAACAATTCAAACAATCAGCCGCAGGCTGCTTCGAAGAAGAAACAGCTCGACACCGTCGTCAAGCTGGCGCTTATGGTCTTCTTCGGATCATTTGCCTTGATTTGGGGCGGGATGTATCTGAGCCGGCCTGACCGGTCGATCCCTCCCTACAGTATCGGGTCCCAGGAAGGGACGGCGGTGTCCGTTCATGTGCCGGCCTGGACCAGCGATATGGAGATTGAAACCCTCATCGAGCGATTTCGCAAAGTGGGCCGCGAGACGAGAAACTTCGGGCCGATGAAGATCCGGCCGACGACGTCGGATGATCCAGCCGGCCGCTATCGTCGAATCACCATCTATGTCTTCACCCATGAGGCCTGGGCCGAGGCGCCGATTCTGCACAAGTATCTGACCGGCGAGGACCGGGAAGTCCACGACGGCTTCCGGCGGGCTCTGCGAGGCTTCTATCAATTGACGGAGTCGGAAGAAGAAGGGCGGATCGGCCCGCTCGTCGATGGACCGGATTCCGCCGCGACGGCCGCTTACTCCAGACAGTTGTTTAAGGAAGCGGTAGCCCCGAAGCGCGAGCAGGCTGTTGAGAAATGAGTTCTACGTTCAGGGGACGCACCTTAGCTGAGTAATGCGAGAGCGCCGCTTGGTGAAAGGCGTGTCTAGGCGCGCCGGGAGTGGTTGGTAAGAGAGACTGTTTCAACACCCTGCTAAGAACGTTTGGAACGGGAGAACGATTCGGCCATCAGTTGCGTCAGGCGGGTGCGAAGCTCGGGATCTTGCACGGCTGCCGCATGCGCGGAGGCTTCGGTCAGCGCGTCCTCGGTCACGACCGGCGTCATGCCCGACCCGGCCGGTGAGCCGGCCGGCCGGTCGCGCGCCAGAATCTCCCCGACGCGGAAACTGATGTCGCTGATGAGTTCCGTGTCCGCCTGGGCATTAAGCTTGGCGAGCAGCGTCGGCTTGAGGAACGTCAACTGTTGCAGCCAGACGGAGTTCCGCACGATCACGTGGAGCTTCTTGAAGCGGATCTGATCCGGCCTCGTATGCGCCGCGATCGGATCGCCGACGATCTCATGCCACTGATGCTGGAGGCGGAGTTCGAAGAGGCGCGATTCCAGCCCGAGGCGTTTTGCCAATCCGGAGAGAATGGAGCCGAATGAATCGATTGACCCGTGAGTGCGCATGTCGGAATCTTAGCAAAGTTGCGTGGAAAAGTGCGAATGCTTGAAGGTGAGAAAGTAAGGGTTCGAAACTGCAGACCACTTGCAACTGTCGAACTTTCAACTGTGATATGAGTTCTTGAATGACACACGACGGAGAAGGAAAAAAAGAAAAAGCCGTTGCCACAAACCGGAAGGCCTACCACGACTATTTCATCGAAGAGAAGTTCGAGGCCGGCATCATGCTGCAAGGCACCGAGGTGAAATCACTTCGGGAAGGTCGTGTGAACCTCGTGGACAGTTACGCCAGCGTGAAAGACGGCGAAGTGTTTCTCCACCACTGCCATATCAGTCCCTACAGCCACGGCAACATCATGAACCACGACCCGCTCCGGGTCCGCAAGCTGCTGCTGCATAAGAAAGAGATCAACAAGCTGCTCGGCAAGACCCAGCAGAAGGGCCTCACCCTCATCCCCCTCCGCATCTATTTCTCCAAGCGCGGTCATGCCAAGGTCGAGCTGGGACTCGCCAAAGGCAAGAAGCTCCACGACCGCCGCGAGTCCATCAAAACCCGCGAAGCAGGCCGGGAAGTCGAACGGGCGATCAAAGATCGAAAATAAAGGGTGCCCCGATTGGTCTCCTGTGCTCGCGGAACGCGCGGCCATTTGTGAAACGCGGCGTCACGTCGCCGCGTGGGCGGGTAGGTGAGACCTGAATATAGGCCCTCGTTGGACGCGCGCAATGGGAGACCAACGGGGCACCCTCGGAGGAGGGAAGCAATTCGGAAGGTCGGGTCCCGCCGCCACTAACCCACCTTTCTCGCACCACGCTCGTTGTAACGACCCCGCTGCGGGCGCTTGGTGAAAGACCGCGTCTCGGCGCGGCAGGGTCGGGCGGGTGGAAAAGGCGCCCTGGTCGGCACCACCCGCTGACCGATGGGTGGAGGGGGTAGAGGAATTCGGTTCGATAGTCCATCGAGTGGCAGGGATTGGTCTACGAGAGTGATAACAACACATTGTTTGTATAGCGCAATAACGCGATATGCACCGCGAGGTATTCTTGCTACTTGACATTCGTTCTAACTAGAACTATCTTGCAATTTGTCAAGGGCGGTGATCTTACAAGTAGAGGTACGGTATGAAGGCGCTATTTCAAACTGATGAGAGTTGGACCGGCCTGATTCTTCGCATGACGCTCGGAGTCGTCATGTTTCCGCACGGTGCGCAGAAGCTTCTGGGCTGGTACGGCGGGTTCGGTTTCAGCGGCACGATAGGATTCTTTACGGACGTGATGCACCTGCCCTGGATCATTGCGTTCCTGGTCATCATCGGGGAGTTTTTCGGGAGTCTTGGGCTGCTGGTCGGGTTTCTCACCCGCTTTTCCGCGGCGAGTCTGGCGGTCATCATGGTCGGTGCCATCGTGACGACTCATATCCCGCACGGGTTCTTCATGAACTGGTTCGGCAAGCAACAGGGCGAGGGTTATGAGTATCATCTCTTGGTGATCGGTATCGGGCTCGCGTTGTTGATCACGGGTGCCGGGACATGGTCGGTGGATCGACTTCTAGCGAAGAGGATCGAGCGATAAGCGAGAGCCGAGGCTGAAGACTTGCGAGAGGAGGCACCGCCATGAGCACGATCGACAGAAAGCTGTCCGAAATCGATATCCGTCGAGCAGCTGAGCGTTTCCACACGGAAATCAGCTGGCTCGACTCGTGGCACAGCTTTAGTTTTTCGAATCACTACGATCCGGCCAATACCCATCATGGGTTGTTGCTGGTGAGCAACGACGATACGGTGAAGGCCGGTACCGGGTTTCGCACGCACCCGCATGAGGATATGGAAATCGTCACGTGGGTCCTGGACGGTGAGTTGGAACATAAAGATTCTGAAGGCAACAAGGGGATTATCTATCCGGGACTTGCGCAGCGTATGAGTGCGGGCACCGGCATCTGGCATTCTGAAATGAACCCTCGGGCCGACA
>DATGEA010000055.1:0-5356 GCA_035310605.1 Nitrospira sp.
CACCGGCAGGGTAAGCGTCGCTCGATGCAAGGCCAAATAGGAAGACACCTGTTGTTTCCCGTTTCGGGGGACGGCAACCGGCTGGCCCGGCTGAGGTCTTCGGGTAGGTCGCTTGAGGCTCGAGGCAACTCGAGCCCCAGAGAAATGATCACCCCCGTTTGGGAGCATATCCCAGGCGGGACAGAATCCGGCTTATAGGTCTTCTCCACCGCGCTTTTTTGATTGCACGCCGCAAGTCTCCCTCGTGATTTTCCCCGCGCATCGCTCGATATCGTCGATCAGGACGACAGGAGTTCTGTGCCCATACAGGGCCAGCAGTTCCGGATCATCGTCGGCGGATAGTTTTGTAATCTCGATCGGAAATTCCTGTCGGAGGGAAAGGGCCATGCGGGAAACGACCTCGCAGAGGTGGCAATCCGCGCGTGAGACGATGGTCATCTTCAACTTTCTTTCCGATGACAACCTGGTGCCTGCGGAGTTCATATTTTGACACAGTAGCATGTAGTGCCCCGGTCTGTCAGAAGGTTGTCAAACGTCGGGCCACTCTTGACCTGTCGGGGTCAGGATGGTAGGATCTCGCATCTTTCCCCTTGATTTTTCAGAAACTTCTGAATGATCGCGGGGAAGGTGTCTTTAATTGAATCCCCTGAATGTCTTCGGTGTCTCCTCCGTTGGTAGCCAGCGGATCAGGTGAGGAGGTTCCTGATGAAACTCACAGGCGCTGAAATCTTTATCGAATGCCTCAAGCGCGAAGGCGTGAAGACGATCTTTGCACTTCCGGGTGGGGTGGTGCTCAAGATTTTCGACATGCTGTATCAGCAAAAAGATATCGAAGTGGTCCTCACACGGCACGAGCAGGGGGCCGGCCATATGGCCGAAGGGTATGCCAAGGCCACCGGCAAAGCGGGTGTGTGTCTCGTCACCTCCGGGCCCGGTATGACCAACGTCATCACCGCGTTAGCCGATGCCTACATGGATTCGGTGCCGCTGGTGTGCTTTAGCGGACAGGTGCCGACCAGTTTGATCGGCAACGATGCCTTTCAGGAGGCGGACAATATCGGTTTGAGCCGTCCCTGCACGAAGTACAATTTTCTTGTGAAAGACGTGAACGAGTTGGCCTCGACGATTAAAGAAGCCTTCTACATCGCCACCACCGGACGTCCCGGCCCGGTCCTGGTTGATATTCCCAAAGACGTGTCGATGGAGAAAGCTGAATTCAATTATCCCAACTCGGTGTCGATTCGCGGCTATAACCCGACCTATGAGGGGAATAAATGGCAGATCAAGCAGGCCGCCGAAGCCATTATGAAGGCGAAGAAGCCCATTCTCTACGTCGGGGGCGGGGTTGTCTTCTCGGGGGCGTCGCAGGAACTCATCGAGTTGGCCGAGATGACGCAGATTCCCGTTGACATGACGCTGATGGGCTTGGGGGCCTTCCCCGGCGAGCATCCGCTCTCCATGGGCATGTTGGGGATGCATGGAACCTATCAGGCCAACATGGCCATGCATTACTCGGATCTGGTCATTGCAATTGGGGCGCGGTTCGATGATCGGGTAACGGGAAAGGTTTCCGAGTTCTGTCCGCATGCAAAAGTCATCCACGTCGACATCGACCCGACATCGATCCGGAAGAACATTCACGTCGACATCCCGATCGTCGGCGATTGCAAGGCGGTGTTGCGCGAACTGAATCAGATCCTCAAGGCGACGGTCAACGGTGAGCAAAAGGATCTTCGCAAAGCCTGGTGGGATCAGATCCGTGAATGGGAACGGACGCATCCCTTGAGCTATCAACAGGAGAAGGACGGTCCGATCAAGCCGCAGTATGTGATCAAGCGGCTGTATGATTTGACGAAGGATCGCGATCCGATCGTGTCGACTGATGTCGGTCAGCACCAAATGTGGGCCGCTCAATATTTCAAGCTTGCCAAGCCGAACCGCTGGCTGACCTCGGGCGGGCTGGGGACCATGGGATTCGGATTTCCGGCCGCGATGGGTGCACAGGCTGCCTTTCGGAACCGGTTGGTGCTGTGCATCGCCGGCGACGGAAGTATCCAGATGAACATGCAAGAGATGGCCACGGCGGTCGTCAGTAAACTGCCGGTCAAGATCATCGTGTTGAACAATCGGTTCCATGGCATGGTGCGCCAGTGGCAGGATCTGTTCTATGAAGGCCGCTATGCATCAAGCTACCTGGATACCACCCCGGATTTTGTAAAGCTGGCCGAGGCATACGGGGCCGTGGGTTTGCGCGCCGGCAAGGCGGGCGATCTCGATGGTGTGCTGAAGGAAGCGATCGCGATCGACAAGCCGGTCATTGTGGACGTGCCGACCTATCCCTACGAAAATGTCTACCCGATGATTCCGGCCGGTGGGTGCAACCACGAGATGATTCTGGAAGATCCGCCGGAGCTGAAAAATAAGCAGGCGGGGGTCGGGCAGGCGAGCCCGAAGGATCCTGACTCGATTCTCACAGCCTAGTCAGGTCAGGAGCAGACGCGACGTATGGAACACATTATTTCGGTTACGGTCGAAAACAAATTCGGTGTGCTGTCACGGATCGCGGGGTTGTTCAGCGGACGCGGGTTCAACATCGAGAGCCTGTCGGTCGCGCCTACCCTCGATCCTTCGATGTCGCAAATGACCATCGTCACTTCGGGGGACGAGCGGATCGTCGAACAGATCGTCAAGCAGCTCAACAAATTGATTGATGTCATCAAGGTCGTGGACTTGAACGAGAGCGAATTCGTATCCCGCGAAACCGCTCTTATCAAGGTGCACACCAGGCAGGAGGATCGCGCCGAGGCCTTGCGGATTGCCGATATTTTCCGGGCCAACGTGATCGATTCCACGCCAGCCACCTATACGATCGAAGTGACTGGCGACCCGAAAAAGATCGAGGCCATCATCAATCTGTTGCAGCCGCTCGGAATCAAGGAACTGACCAGAACCGGACGGGTTGCAGTGGCCCGCGAGCCGTTGCGTTCCCCGTCGGCGCAACCGAAAAAAGTCGCCCGCGAATAGGTGCCGGTTCCACTATCTACCTCTGTGTATCAACCGAGTGTTTACCCAGGAGCGAGCCATGAAGATTTACTATGACAAGGATGCGGACATTCAGCAGATCAAGAACAAGAAGATCGCCGTGATTGGCTATGGGAGCCAAGGGCATGCGCATGCTCTCAATATGAAAGAAAGCGGCGTATCGGTGGTGATCGGGTTGCGTGAAGGCAACTCCTGGCGCAAGGCGGAGCAGAGCGGATTGAAAGTCATGCCGGTGGCCGATGCGGTCAAAGCGTCGGATGTCGTCATGATACTGGCACCGGACGAGGCGCAAGCAGCCATCTATCGGCAGGACGTCGGCCCGAACCTGAAACCGGGATCTTATCTTGCGTTCGGACACGGTTTTAACATCCATTTCGGGCAAATCGTGCCGCCGCCCACCATCAATGTCTTCATGGTCGCTCCCAAAGGGCCCGGCCACCTAGTGCGGTCGGAATACACCAAGGGCAGCGGAGTCCCCTGTTTGTTGGCGATCCATCAGGATCCGAGCGGCACGACGAAGCAAGTCGGCCTGGCCTATGCCAGCGCGATCGGCGGCGGACGCGCCGGCGTGATCGAAACGAATTTCCGGGAGGAGACGGAGACCGATCTCTTCGGTGAACAGGCAGTCCTGTGCGGCGGCCTCACGTCGCTCATTCAAGCCGGGTACGAAACGCTCGTCGAGGCGGGTTACTCGCCGGAAATGGCGTATTTCGAGTGCCTGCATGAAGTGAAGCTGATCGTCGACCTGATCTATCAAGGCGGCATCGCCAACATGCGCTATTCGATCAGCACGACGGCGAAGTACGGGGATGTGACCCGCGGGCCGCGGGTTGTGACGGAGCAGACCAAGCAGGAAATGAAGAAGATTCTAGGAGAAATTCAGCAGGGCCAGTTCGCGAAGGAATGGGTGCTGGAAAATCAAGCCAACCGTCCTGTCTACAATGCCTTATTGGCCAAGGGAGAAGCCCATCCGATCGAAGAGGTCGGCGCGCGGCTGCGGGCGATGATGCCCTGGCTGAAAAAGGACCAACTCGTCGACAAGAATAAGAATTGAGAGCCGAGGAATAATCTGTGGCAGATCGTGCCGTCGGTATTCCCTTTGCCAAAGAAGGATTTCCCTTCATCGGAGCTGCGACCGGCGTTACACTGCTGGCAGGATGGCTGGGATGGACCGTTGTCGCGATCGCGGCCGCACTCCTGACTCTCTTCGTCTCCTGGTTTTTTCGCAATCCCGCTCGGGTGATTCCTCAGGGGCCCGGATTGGTCGTGGCGCCCGGTGACGGAAAAGTCATTGCCATCGAAGAAGAATTTGAGCCGCGATATTTGAAAGATCGAAGCATTCGGGTGACTATCTTTCTGAACGTCTTCGATGTGCATATCAACCGGCTGCCGTGCGAAGGAACCGTGGAAGATGTACGATACCAGCCAGGTTTGTTTCTGGTCGCCAGCAAGCCTGACGCGACGATCAAGAACGAACAAAATGCGCTGATGATCAGGACCGTGGAAGGCGTGAAAGTGCTCTGTGTGCAGGTGGCGGGATTGATCGCGAGACGTATTGTGTGTTGGATCTCGCCGAATGAGAAAGCTGTACGGGGGGAACGGTTCGGCCTCATTCGATTTGGTTCGCGGATGGACACGTTTCTTCCCGTCGGGACGGTGGTCAAAGTGGCAGTCGGTGATCGTGTGAAGGGTGGGGAAACTATTCTGGGGGAATTACGATGAAGACCGCAGGCCTTCGACAATCCTTCGCCAAAGGCGGGAAACGGCATCGAGCCGCTATGCACGTGATTCCGAATCTCTTCACCACCGGAAACCTGTTCTGCGGGGTCTTCGCTATTTTGTCGGTCTTTAACGCGAACTACATGGCCGCGGCCATCGCCATTCTGGTCGCCATGATCTTCGATGTACTGGACGGCAAATCCGCACGATTGACCAACAGCACCAGCCATTTCGGCCTTGAGTACGATTCGCTCTCGGATGTGGTTTCGTTTGGAGTAGCACCGGGTCTTCTGATCTATTCATGGGCCCTCAGCGGCCAGGGGACCTTCGGTGTCGCAGTGATGTTTGCCTATGTGGCGATGGGAGCGGTTCGCCTCGCGCGATTCAATTCGACCGTCGCGCAGTCTGACGGAAAATATTTCACGGGGTTGGCGATTCCCGCGGCGGCTGGCGTGGTGGCCTCTCTGGTGATTTTTGATCACCATATTGTGCGTATGGGCGCGGAAGTGAAACCGGTCTTCGTCTTAATCGTCACGCTCGTGCTGTCCTTCTTGATGGTCAGCACGATCAAGTATCGAAGCTTCAAAGACATGAA
>DATGEA010000056.1:0-5530 GCA_035310605.1 Nitrospira sp.
CACACTGGTCCGGTCTTTTTCAGGCAGGGATGGAGAGAGGTTGATATCGTGGAGATTCACTTGCAGGGTCGAGGACAGCGCAATATTGTGAACGACCTGATACTCCAGTGACAGGCCGATCGGAATAAACCAGCTCGTGTCGTTCCGGTCGATGCGGCCCGCTCCCGTTCCCTTGTCCAGATCCGCGTGGGTCAGTCCGATTCCAGTATAGGGCACGATGTTGATCCCGTTATTGAGGCGGAAGTGGTAACGACCGATGCCTGCGAAGGAAATCTGAAAGAGATCGCCCATCGGACTGACCTGCATCATCGGTCCAACGGAGAAATTCCGATCCAGATAGTAATCGAGGTTGAGCCCCAGGGTGAAGACCGTGTCGTTCACCGTTCCGGTCGTGAGGCCCAGGTCGCTGCCGAATCCCCAGCGATTTTCGTCAGCCTCGGCCGGTGAGACATTTGCCGCGAGACACAAGAGAAAGAAGGCGGAAACGGTGAAGACTGTTCGAACGAAGCGAACACAGGCGCACGGAAAAATCATGGGCGGATGCTACCACAAGGGTTCGGCATGGACAAGCCGCTTGAGCGTTCGCATGCGGTGCGGTATTCTCGCGCAGCAGCGTTGGCAGCGGGGTGAAGATGGCAGGGAAGGGTATGACACCAAGAGAGGCGGCGGCGGCTCTGATCGCCGCAATGCCCACCGGCCTGTCGGCATCCCATCTGGAGGAGTACGGGATCGATGCGACGGCTGAACGGGCACAGACTCTCACGCGTGAACTGATCTCGCTGAATCTGTTTTGGATCTTTGCTGCGATCGAGGCCCATATTCCGCAGAAGTTCCAGCGCGTCGTGTCCGAGCTGGTTCTGCACGCAGTGGAAACTGGATGGGCCACGACCTATCCCGTTGGTTCAGTGGCGTGGACGACCTTTCTCCCGGAATGGAAAGAACGAACGAAACGGTTCGAGCGTTTGGTGAAAGAAGGAGCGAGCCCGCTGGGCGTCAGCGCAGAAGTGGGTCTGTTATTGGAAGAACAGCACGTCGTCGGCGAGGAAGACCGTCGAAATGTGCTGGCGCTGCTGATTGATTCAGTGCCGGTCGAGACCTACGGGCAGCTGCTGGAGGACGTCGGCTGACGACGAGCCATGCCTACAAGTATCGTTGGCTCACCACTGTGCCGGTGCGATCCAGCTCATAGAGCAACGGGGCGCCGGTCGGAATATTCAGTTCGAGAACCTGTTCCTTCGAGAGCTGCTCAAGCTGCATCACCAGCGCGCGCAAACTGTTTCCGTGTGCGGCGATCAGGATCGTCTCGCCGTTGAGTACGTACGGCTTGATCTTCTGTTCATAATACGGCAGAACACGATCCGCCGTGTCTTTGAGGCTCTCTCCGCCGGGCGGACGAACGTCGTAACTCCGCCGCCAGATCTTCACCTGATCGTCGCCGTACTTCTTTGCCGTCTCCGCTTTGTTGAGGCCCTGAAGCTCCCCGTACATGCGTTCGTTGAGCGCCTTGTCCTTTTCAATCGGAATGTTCGATTGGCCGATGGTTTCCAGAACGAGCCGCAGCGTTTCGTTCGCTCTCATGAGCACGGAGGTGAAGGCGCGGTTGAAGATGAAGCCCCGAAGCTTCTCGCCCGCGTTCCGTGCCTCCTGAATCCCGCGCGGCGACAGGGGGACGTCGACCCAGCCGGTAAAACGATTCTCCAGGTTCCATTGCGATTCGCCGTGACGCAGCAAGACCAAGCGAGCCATGTCATCTTCCTCCCGAGCGGGTAGAGGTTCATGCGCAGGCCCAAGAATACTGGAACGCCACTTCAAGTCAAGCGTTGCTTTCGCCGGAGGGCGGAAGTACCATGCCGCACAATTTGACTCAAAGAAGGATCGCCTGTCGGTATGACCACGTCGCCATCTCCCGAGATCAATTGGCCTGCCCTCGAAGCGTGGTGGAGCGGCATGAGCGACCGCTTGCATGTGGCCGATCGCGCCCGGTCATTTTTCTCGAGCGCGCTGCCCGGGAAGCTGCTTGACCGGATCGCACAGGTCGGCGGACAGGTCGATTACATCCTGTTCGTGCTCATGCGCTACTGGGTTCCGACCGTATTGCCCCCGTCAGGCCGGGAGCGGCTTACGAAGAACGACCCGGACTACTGGCTCGAATCGGAGCACATTCTGAGGGCGGCTGCCGTACGCCTGCGTGAGCTCAAGCCGTTGATCGAACTGCTCACCACGCCCAGCCCGCTCGCTGAAGCCACGCTGGGCCGGAGTCTCGGTTCCTCGCCGGTCGTGGAACTCGATCTTGCCAACGTCATCGAGGGGATCGCCGAAGCGGCGGGCAGTTATGGCGGGCCGGATTACACCTCCATCGTCAAGGCCTTCGACCCCGTGCCGCTTCGACAGACGCAGCCCTTCAAGCACAATAAGAAGCACAGCGCCGAACTCTGGGTGGTCTTTCTTCTCCGCGAGCATTTCCGGAGCCTGGGGTTGGGGAAAGACCGTTATTGGCCGCTGGTGGCGCCTCTGTGCACGGCGGCGGGCATTCTGAATCAACACGGACAAGCCTATAGTCCGGACGAACTGAAATCTTGGTGGCAGAAGAACTGGCCGCGAACATATACGCAATTGGAACAAAAACAGGAAAGCACCGATGCCGGCGGCGCCGCATACGAACAGGATTTCAGTTGGTTTCAGGGTTGGATGAACTGGCAGCGTTCGAGATAGGCGCGTATTTATGTGTTGATCGTTGAGGCCGGTTTGGCAGGTTTCGCCGGCAATCGTTCTCCGTCCAAGGATCCTTCCTGCAGCATCTTGAACAGCGCCATGGAAAAGAGGACGTACAGTGCCACGCCCACCCACACCACATACGGCTGGACTCCGCCGGCTTCTTTGATCGCGGCATCCTGCCTTGCCGCGTCGTTCCACGTGCGCTGCTTGATCGCGCCTATCTGTTCACGGCAGTGCCAATAGTAGACATAGTTGCCTGTTGCGCCGGCTACGACGCTCCACACGATGCCGCTCGTCATATCGCCGGTGAGATAGGTCGAGATCATAGGGCCCACGGCGTACACCGCTGCGTACAGGTACATTTTTCGGTAAAGAAACCACAGGAACGAAACGAACAGGAATGCCGGCCAATTCCAGGTCAGTGCGAATTTGGGGGATTGCTCCGTGCCGAATTTCTTGAACTGTGCCAGGTAGCGGTCAGCGTTAGGACCGATGAAGGCGCGCCAGAGGTCACTATCCGCTCGCCCTGCCTGGTAGGTTGAAGCCACGGCGGGCGTTTCGCCCGGTGCCGCCAAATCGGTCCCGCATTGGTAGCAGAACTTCGCGTCGTCTTGATTTTGTTGCTGACACTGCGCGCAAGATTTCATGATTCAGAGAGTATCACATCGTCGGGGTTCAGCGGGTAAAGGACGGAGTCGATATTGCCGGTTGGCGTTTCTCGGTCAAATGAAGTTGCTTTCACAGCAATGCCTGTGCTAGCTTCCCTTACTTTACAAGGGGATACGTCTGCCATGCCGACAGAAGAACTTAAGCAGGCCGCTGAACAGTACCTGATGGGAACCTATACCCGTCAACCGATCTCGATTGTGCGAGGGCGGGGGACGAAAGTCTACGATCTTGAAGGGCGGGAGTATATCGACTTTGTCGGCGGCATCGCCGTCAATATCCTCGGACACGGGCATCCGGATCTGGTCTTGGCCATCCAGCGCCAGGCAGCCCAGCTCATCCATACGTCCAACCTCTATTACACCGAACCGCAAGTGAAGCTGGCGCAAATGCTTGTGGATCATTCGTTTGCCGAGAAGGTCTTTTTCTGCAATAGCGGGGCGGAGGCCAATGAGGCGGCAATTAAGCTTGCGCGTCGCTATTCCCATGACAAGTACGGCGCCGGGCGGTTTGAGATCATTACGATGAAGAATTCCTTCCATGGCCGCACCATGGCGACTCTGAGCGCCACCGGCCAGGAAAAAGTGCAGAAGGGCTATGAACCGCTAGTTCCGGGATTTTCGTACGTGGCTTTCAATCACCTTGCCGAGCTCGAACAGGCGGTGAATCAGAAGACGGCCGCCGTCATGCTGGAGCCGATTCAGGGTGAAGGGGGAGTGCACGTTGCCGATCATGAATATCTCAAGGCGGTGCGCGAGCTCTGCACTCAGAAAGACATCCTGTTGATCTTTGATGAAGTGCAAACGGGGGTCGGGCGAACGGGAACGCTCTTCGCCTACGAGCAGCTGGGCGTTCAGCCAGACATTATGACCCTGGCGAAGGGGCTTGGCGGGGGCGTCCCGATCGGTGCCTGCCTTGCGACCGATGTCGTGGCCAGGGCCTTCGGGCCCGGATCACACGCCTCGACGTTCGGCGGCAACCCGCTCGCCTGCACCGCGGCGCTGGCTGTGTTGCGCGTGCTCCTCGAAGGGCGCGTCCTGGATCAGGCTCGACACATGGGGGACTATCTGGCCAAAGGCTTGGCGGACTGCAAGGATCGACACCGCGTGGTGCGGGATGTGCGCGGACTCGGTTTGTTGCAGGGTATCGAAGTGGAGATGGACGCCAAGGCCGTGGTCAGCGATTGTCTCAGGCGCGGTATTCTGATTAACGCGACGGGAGAGCATGTCATCCGATTCGTGCCGCCGTTGATCATTACTCAGCCGGAGATCGACCGCCTCATGGACGTACTATCACAGATCTTCAATCGGCATGCGGTCGAGGGACCGGCGCATTAATCCGTCCTATCGCCATGAAATCACCGGCACAGCGAAAATCCGGATTGAATAAGGATCTGCTGGACGTCGCGGCGATCTCCAAGGCGGAGGTGGAGAACCTTCTCACCCTGGCGGTTCGGCTCAAGCGCAAGCAGCGGCGAGGTATTCCCCATCCCCTGCTCCGGGGGAAAACGCTGGGGCTCCTGTTTGAGAAACCCTCGACGAGGACGAGGGTCTCCTTCGAAGCCGGGATGAACCAGCTCGGCGGTCATGCGTTGGTTCTGCCGATCGGCGATATCCAGCTGTCGCGCGGAGAGAGCGTGCCGGATACGGCGCGCGTGTTATCGCGCTATCTCGACGGGATCGTCATTCGCACCTATGACCATGCCACCGTCCAGGAGTGGGCGAGGGAAGCGTCGATGTCCGTCATTAACGGGCTGACCGATCTGAGTCATCCTTGCCAGGCGCTTTCAGACCTGTTGACGATTCAGGAGAAGAAAGGGCGGTTGAAAGGACTCAAGATCGCCTATATCGGCGACGGGAACAATGTGGCGAATTCATTGATTGAAGCGGCGGCGAAAATGGGCATGACGATCGCATTGGGTTGTCCCGCAGGCTATCAGCCGGACCAGCATGTCATCGACTTGGCCCGAATCGAAGCGGAGAAAACCGGAGCGGCGATCGAACTCGGCCACGACCCCTTTATTGCCGTCAAGGAAGCCGACGTCATCTATACTGATGTCTGGATCAGTATGGGGCGCGAACGCGAGCAAGCGCGGCGGCTGAAAGTCCTGGCTCCCTATCAGGTCAACAGTCGTCTGATCAGCCGGGCC
>DATGEA010000057.1:0-4971 GCA_035310605.1 Nitrospira sp.
CACTTGCTCAGCGCGGAGATACCGGATTGCGTCAGTTCCCGGTGCCGGCAGGGCTCCAACACGACCACCGTGACGGTTTTGTCTTTTGACACCAGGAGCCTGGCTTTCATCCAGTCATCGAGCGGCTGCCCGTCCAAGGAGGACGGAATCGCCGGCCACGGCGTCGTCCTCGCCACGGGGCCCAGCTGCTGATCTTTATTGAGCGGCACGCCGTGGACGTGGACTTCCGGCAACTCAAGCACGTCTTCGTCATGGTCTGAATGATGGGTCGCCCCGTCACCTTCGACTGCCCACACAGGATCGTTGATCGTACCACTCAGCACGAACCATGCACCGACGATACAGGCCGCTTTCTTCACCGTCGCCTCCACATGATGATTAGAACACCCATTGTCCTCTGAAGAAAAACGAGCGCGGCATCCCCGCATGCGCCACCCCCAGCCCGATACTTCCCTCGCCCTGGTTGATCAGATATTTTTGATCGAGAAGGTTGATCACGTCAAAACCCAGGAGCAGCTTCTGATTGCTCCATGGAAGAAGAACGACATGGCTCAGGGAAAGATTGTAGGTCGTATACGACGGCACATGGGTCGAGTTGGTCTTGGCTTGTGCATCGGCCGCCGTTCTCAAGCCGGATCCATAGAGCATTTGGCCGGTAACCGTCGTATGCCCACGGAAACGGTAACTGACCACGGCTGAACTCGTCACCATCTGGGTATGGTCGCAATAGACGCCTCCCGGCGAATTGATGTCCGCAATCTCTTTGGCTTCGAGCAGGAAGTGACCGGATTGGAGGCCATAGCCCTTGCATTGTCCCCACGCAACGTTGCCGCGCGCGGTGAGGTCTTCGTGAAGCTGCAATTTCATTGAAGCGTCGACACCCCGCTGCCAGCCCCGTTCGAATGCGAAGTAGTTCAGCAACGGCGTCGTGCCGAACTGACCGGCATCGGAGAGGAAATTAGCGAGTTTGTAGTAGCCCGTCAATTCGAGCGTCGCCCACCGGTTCAGAGCATGATAACTCCCTACCTCAAAATAATGAGCTCGCTCGGCTCGAACGGTATGGTTGGTGGGATCTTCCGGTTGCGCCGTGGTCCCGGCGGTATTCAATTTGGCAAATGAGATCGCTTCGAGATTCGGCGGGGTAAACAACCGGCCATAGAACGCATGGAAGACATTCGACTGGTTGTGCTTGTAGGTCACTCCGACACGAGGGCTGACTTGCCCTTCATTCCGAAGATACTGGACGGCATCGCCACGCAGGCCGAGATTGAACGTCCAGTGATCGTCCGGCGTCCACTGGTCCTGAATCCAGAACTCCTGTCGGTAACCGATCAAGCGATTGTCCGCGTTAATCCCGATAACCGGACCGGTCGGATCTGATTCAGGATCGTTCGGATCAAGGCGATTGAACCCGTACAACCTCGTTTTGTTGACCGCCTGCGTCCGGTCAATCTGAAACCCGGTTTTAATCAAATGCTCCTTCGTCGGAATGTAGGAGTAGTCCAGCCGCAGGCCGGTCGAGTAGGCGCTGCGATCCTGATCTCCTGCCGAAAACGGCTCAGCAGGATCCCGGGTGTACGCCAACACGTTGAACGGATCAGTCTTGAATGTCGCCCTCGTATGCCGGAAGTAGCCGGCCAGGCTGAAGAACTGATTGGCCGACACATCGTGCCGCCAGACCAGATGGGTATACTGATTGTTCTCTTTCTGATTTTCGTCGATCGCCTGTGAAGCCACCGGCGAGAATCCGGGCCGGCTGGCCTGCAACAAAGGCAGGACGAGTCCGCTGGAATCGACTTCGCCGTTCGGCGAGGTGGGGATCTGATACTTTGCCATCGAGTTTATAAAGAACAGCGTGAAATTGTTCCGGTTGTCATGCTGGTAGTCGCCGCGAAACAGGGTCTGATTCCGCTCGCTCTGTCCATGGAAAATGGAATGGCCGAGCGTCGGAGGGTCAATTCCTCGATTCGTCGTTGTGTAACTGTTCAATACATAATAGCGGAACTTCTCCCCGACCGTTCCTCCGTATTCGAACGACGGATTGACCGTCTGGTTCGACCCGCCGAAGAGCTGCGCCGATCCGAATCCCGGCTTCGTCCCGCTCTTGGTCGTGATATC
Organism: Nitrospira sp.; assembly: GCA_035310605.1. Lineage (GTDB taxonomy): Bacteria > Nitrospirota > Nitrospiria > Nitrospirales > Nitrospiraceae > Nitrospira_C. Next base: position 2,119 of record DATGEA010000057.1, read on the forward strand.
TATGAGCGCCGCCGTTTTGTTTCCGACGTTCGCCTCCATCCCGCCGAGCACGATGTCGGCCCGTTCCCACGCCCGCGGCGTAATCACGTCGGAAAATGTGGAAGACACCGTATCCGGAATCGGCACCCCGTCGATTCGGAGCTGCAGATTGGCGTGATCCTGCCTGATATGCACCTGCTTGAGAGCCCCGTAGGCTGCGCCGGGAATCGTCAGCAAGACGTCGTGTAGGTCGTTGTTATTCCCCCTCGGCAGGGCTTCGATGTCTTTTCGGCTGACCGAATAGGTCTCACTCGACGCCTTGTACTGAATCGGAGGCAGGGATGACACCACTTCCAAGGCGATTTCTTTCGTCTTCGAGAGAGTGAGCGTGACCGGCTTGGGAGGATCGGCCCCAAGAATGAAGACGACGTACTCACTCCGATACGTCTCTTGCACCGCGCTGACCGAGTACGTGCCGCCGGACGGAATGGGGATGGAAAACTCTCCGGCATCGTTGGACAACCCCGCGGCAACGGTTTCTCCTTCCTGATTTTTCACTTCCACCAGGGCTTGAGGCACTCGCCGAAGGTCTTGGTTTTGGACCGTGCCGACGATCGTTTTCAGCGCATCCCCTTCAGCTGCCCGGAGGATCGACGACAACCCTCCGGTCAACACCACCACGCACGCGATAATCCAGAACGTCCTCGTCAAAGCTGTTGAGACGGCACGTGTCATCGAACACCCCTACGTCCACTCACACCAGGTAACGGAAATACGATGCGTTGGCGAACCTGTCCACACAGGATGCCGGGTACATCGGATTATTGGCTAGAAAGCTAGATGAGGGGCGGCGCGCGTGAGGGCCCGACCGAAGCGAACTCTATGGTGAGAAGCACGGACTGGGCCGGAAGATCCGAGAGGCTGACGATCTCCCATACGGCGAACACCGGCCCCCCCAGATCGATTGAGCCGGCCGTGTGATGCTGGACCCACTGACAGAGGTCGGTATCGGAGTGCTCATGACCATCCGTATCTGCTGCAGCCAATTCATGATGCACGTCCTGCGCCACTGCAAAAGGCGCGATTGCGAGCAAGAGCAGAATGAGCGCAAGCGAGAGAACGGCCCTCAAGCGATATGGGAAAAAGAAAGCAGGCATCGGGTGGGCTGAGTATCACAATCCAAAGAGACCTGTCAAACAGGAGAAACGTGGCACGAGGATTTAATCTTTACACTTCAATATGTTATGCATGCCCATGTAGACTTTTCTTGAACATTTCGTTATGCTGCGGAACCTCAACTTACGAAAAGGCCGGATTATGAATCGACCAGTCGACAACCAGCACGTCATAGAAATCAAGGCGTTGCCGTCACCGCGCGCCATTAAGACCAAGCTCCCGATTACCGATCAGGCTGCAGCATTGGTCGTCGAAACGAGAGAAGCCATCCGCCGGATTCTCCACGGACAGGACCGCGAACGACTCCTCGTCATCGTCGGCCCCTGCTCTATCCACGACCCCGAAGCCGCATACGAATATGCCGCCAAGCTAAAGCCGGTCGCCGATGCGTTACAAGATCGGCTCCTGATCGTGATGCGGACCTACTTTGAAAAACCACGGACCACTGTGGGATGGAAAGGCCTCATCAACGATCCGCATCTGGACGGCACCTGTGATATCGGTACGGGCATGGAACTCGCCCGGACCATCCTCCTGCGCATCAATCAATCCGGCATGCCCTGCGCCACCGAATTGCTCGATCCCATCAGTCCCCAGTACATCGCCGACCTCATCAGCTGGACGGCGATCGGCGCCAGGACGACCGAAAGCCAGACCCATCGGGAGATGGCAAGCGGTCTCTCCATGCCGGTCGGGTTCAAGAACGGGACGGAGGGCAGTCTCCAAGTGGCTGTAAACGCCATGACGGCCGCCCGCACACCGCACCATTTTGTCGGCATTAACGCCGATGGCCAGACTGCCATCATCAAGACCATGGGCAATCCGGATCGACATATCGTCCTGCGCGGCGGCGGTGGCAAGACCAATTACGACGCCGAGCATGTCGCACGGGCCGAGGCCGCCGTCGCCGGCGAGGGCATCGCCCGTTCGATTATGATCGACTGCTCGCACGACAACTCCAGCAAAGATTATCGGCGCCAGGGGCTCGTCGCACGTGAAGTCCTCCGCCAGTTCAGAGAGGGACGCCAGTCCATCATGGGACTCATGCTTGAAAGCAATCTCAACGCGGGCAAACAAACCTGGAAACAGGGCATCGCCCTGACCCACGGGGTCTCCATCACCGACGCCTGCCTCGGCTGGGACGAAACGGCCGCACTGCTCACCGAACTGGCCGACAGCATCGTCACGAAACCCGCCTAGCCCGCTCCCGCTTTCTTGCAGACTGTACCGGAGCGAAACGAGTCAGATGCTCATCGACACCCATACTCATCTCGACGACGCCCGTTACAACGATGATCGAGACGCGATGATCGCCCGCGCCCGGGAAGCCGGCGTTGAAGCCTTCGTAACGATCGGATGCGACCTGGCAACCAGCCTGGCTGCCGTCGGTTTAGCCGATCAACACCCATTCGTCTACGCATCCATCGGCGTCCATCCCCACGAGGTCAGGCATATCGGAGACGGCTGGTATGATGAGTTTCGCCGATTGGCCGCTCACAAGAAGGTCGTGGCCTATGGCGAGATCGGGCTCGATTACCATTACAACCATTCATCCCCCAAGGATCAACGTGATCGATTCCGCGAGCAGATTCAACTGGCGCGCGAGCTGAACCTCCCCGTCATCATTCATACCCGGGAAGCGCAGGAAGATACGATCAGGATCTTAAGGGAAGAAAAGGCCTCGGACGTCGGCGGGGT
>DATGEA010000058.1:0-5007 GCA_035310605.1 Nitrospira sp.
CTTGCGCTGGTTTGGTTAGGCCGTCGGTGGTCTCGGTCGTCATTTGAGGTGTTGCTAATTGTCGCAGCCGCTTTTTGTGGGTTTCGTGGACAGCGCGATGGATGGTTTCTGGTTTTGGCAAGTCTCACGACCGTCCTCTCACAGAAGCCGCAAGAAAAGGAGAGGCAGTGGGCGGCTATTCCTAGACTTGCGTTGGTGCCGATCAGCCTTCTGGTTGTTGCTGGGGCAATGGCCCTTCTCGTATGGCGAGATTTCTCAACAGCAAGAATTCAAGAGAACACGGCAAAAATATATCCCTTGGGAGCAGCTGAATTTGTCGCGCAACAGAGGTATCCAGGTCCCCTCTACAATCACTTTAACTGGGGAGGGTATCTCCTATGGCGGCTCCCGCATCTCAAGGTCTCAATGGATGGACGTGGCAATGTTCACGGAGACGAGCGAATTAAACAGTCAATCAAGACTTGGAACGGCGGCTCTCATTGGAGTGAAGACCTAGAACTGGAGGGGGCCAAGGTGGTCATAGCCCAGAAGGACATGGCTCTGTCCTCGCTGCTTCGCCTCGACCCTCGATTTCTTGAGACCTATCAGGATGAGACTGCCGTGGTTTTCGTGAGAGCTTCGAGAAACGAAGGACGATCCACTGCCCCAGCAGCGGATCGTCCCGTTCTTCCTTCGACGGCGTTCGACCTCGCTTCTGCACCGTAGTGTAGGCCTGCCGAGTAGTCTTTTCATGTAGCAGCCAATCCCGCTCCTTTATTGCATAACAGTCAGGAAGTCGGTTCGGCCAAATTATTCTCGCGTTCTTGCGCCGGAGCTCTGCCGCCAGATAGTCGTTGCTGAGAAAGTGCGGTTGCGACGCCGCAGTTTCAGAGGAGTGCGAGGGCGATTCCCTGAGGCCCGCACGCCGCAGCCAATAGAGCAAAGTATTGAAATGGCCCATGTTTACAAATGATTGGCGAAATGCCGAGGCTGGCCGCTGCTTTGCAATGTCCTCTGAGCAATGCGGAAACGACTGTTGGACGCGACAACCCGGGTGAAGGAGGTGAGGGAATTCCCGAGTGGAGTGATGAGTCGGGGATAAGAGTCGGATACGCAGAATGTCAAGTCGTTTCGACAGACGGAAACAATAATCTTACCCAAAAGGAAGGTGAAAACCATGTTGAACGTAATTCGTCAGTTCGTGAAGGAAGAAGAGGGTGCTTCGGCTGCTGAATATGCGCTGTTGCTGGCATTGGTCTCCCTCTTCATCGTTGGTGCGGTGACGCTCCTTGGCACCAACATCGCTGCTGCGATCAATGCTGCCGCGGCCGTGATTTCCAGCTAATCGGTAGCGATACGAATGGTCGTGAGGACGGCTGGTCTGCGAGTGGCAGGCCAGCCCGTTTCTCTCGGCGGGCCATCGGCGACGAACCGGAAGGTATAAGTGCTCGGGGCAAGATTGGGAAGATAGATGAATAACAAGAGAGACTCACAACGAAGGATGCAGGCCGGTGGTGCCGTGACTGGAGGAGAGGCATGATCATGGAGGCAGCAATCATGGTGCTGTTGGCAGTTGTCCTTGGCACCGCGGTGGCGACGGATCTTCGCTTATCGCGGATCCCTAACTGGCTCACCTTCCCAGTCATGATGATAGGCGTATGCATGCATGCGTGGATGAATGGCGAGGCGGGAATGGTATTCAGCCTGGCCGGTCTCGGAGTCGGCTTGGCGTTGTTCTTGATTCTTCATCTTTCAGGAAACATCGGAGCGGGCGATGTGAAATTGATGGCTGCCGTTGGAACCTTGGTTGGTCCATATGGTGCACTCTTATCCGGAATACTTGCGATGGTCGTAGGCGGGGCCTACGCCCTCGGCGCGATGTGCTACCAATGGGGATTCGTCGGCACCGGCCGAAAGCTGGCCTATGCGACCCACGTAGCCCTCCTTTCGGGGGGGAGGGTGTGGGGGCAAGAGCTACAACTTCCGTTCCGCCTGCGCTATGGACTGGCAGTCGCGGCCGGCACCCTACTTTTTCAACTTGGGCTTCATCCCTTCGGGGGATAGGCATCTGACGGAACTCGGCTAGACTGAGGCATACGGGATTGAGACAGATGACGAGGCAATCAGAGATGAGACAGATCGAGAAGACAGAAGAGGAGACGAAACAATGAAGCGGTACCGGCCTTTGGCATTTTTCGGTGTGGCGCTATTGCTCGGTTTAGTCACGAGCGTACTAGTGTTCTCCTGGTTGCAGAACGAAAAGAGCCGGTTGATGGCGGCTCCAATTCCCTTGAGCAAGAACGTGCAGGTTCTTGTATCGAATGCTGATCTCTCCTGGGGGACCAAGCTGGCGCCGGAAATGATGCAGCTGCAGGAACTCCCGCTTGGAGCAATCCCCGAAGGGCACTTCACTAGCCTGGACGCCATCAAGGATCGGGTGCTTCTCGTCGATCTGAAGCGAAACGAACTGCTCTTGGAATCGAAGCTGGCGCCTCTGGGCACGACGAGTGGCGGAGTAGCGGCAGTGACGGATGTCAACAAGCGGGCCATGTCGGTGAAAGTCGACGACGTGATCGGGGTCGCTGGGTTCATCAAGCCTGCCGATCGCGTTGATGTCATGGTGACGATTGAGCCCGAGGCCGGCAAGCAGGGACATGCGATTTCCAAGATGATCTTGGAGAACGTGAAAGTGTTGGCAGCCGGGACGCAGATGGAGCGGAAGGGAAAGGATGAAGAGCCTAAGCAGGTTCAAGTGATCACTGTGGAAGTGGATGTGGAGGAAGCGGAAAAGCTGGCCTTGGCTTCGAACCAGGGCAAACTCCGGTTGGCGCTGCGGAATCCGTTGAACGCCGAGCGTGTCCTGACCAAAGGCGCCAATGTCGGGACGCTCCTGAGTTCATTCCGTCCGAAGCAAGCTCCTAAATCTCAACAAGGGGGCGATGGTGGTATCCGCATCGAGGTCATCAAGGGCGATGTCCGCAAGGAAGTGAAGTTCTAAGATTAAGATTCAATGGAGGCATGGCGATGAAGATAACAGATCAGCAAACCAGCTGCTTCGGACAGTGGAAGGTGGCCGTGGCGTTTAGCGCGGTCATGATGGGTCCAGTCACGGTGATGGCGGCGAACGACCTCAGCCATCCTGTCATGAAATCGCCGGAGGCTCAGCAGGTGAGCCTTGTCGTTGGGAAGTCCACGGTGGTCGATATGCCGGTGGCGATCAAACGCGCATCGCTCGCCGATCCTCAGATTGCCGACGCGATTGTGCTGAGCCCCAGGCAGATCTATGTCACCGGGAAAGGTTACGGGACGACGAATCTCACGTTGTGGGGCAAAGACGATCAGGTCATCGCGGTGTTTGACCTGGATGTGGGAGTGGATCTCGCTCGGTTGAAGCAGCATCTCGGCGAGTTGTTGCCGGATGAAACGAACCTGCATCTCAAAGGAACGCATGACCATGTGACGATTTCGGGGACCGTCTCGAGCGAAGGGCGGTTGAATCAGGTCTTGGCAGTGGCGGAGGCCTATGCACCCAAGAAAGTCCTGAATTTTATTAAGGTCTATCCCGAACCGATCGGTAATCCTGCGCCAGATGTGCAGACGGTGACGGTGGAAGTGATTAAGGGGACAAACGTCGGTTCTGTAAAGTTCTGAAGGATGGCATGTAGGCGAGTGGAAGATTGTCATTAGACGTTGGAGGAGCCTGTCAATGAAACACCGTGATGTCATTGTAGCGATTGGGTTGGTGCTCGGAATCTCCGGAATCCCGGCAACCTATGCAGAGGAAGCACCGGCCGGCGCCCCAGCGACCGGTGGGGTGGAACAACGGGACATCCAGAAATTGGAACTCACGGCCGGCAAATCGAAAGTGTTGGACCTGCCGGTGGCGATCAAGCGGGCGTCCCTGGCTAATCCGGAAGTGGCCGATACCGTTGTGCTGTCTCCGACTCAAATTTACCTGACCGGCAAGACGACGGGGGTCACCAATCTCACGCTCTGGAACGAGGGCGGCAAGATGATGGGCATGTATGATGTCGTTATTGCGCCGGATTTGAACCGCCTGAAGGAGAACCTACATAAGACGTTGCCAGATGAAAAAGGCATTCTTGTGACCTCCAGTCATGATCACATTACGCTCTCCGGTACAGCCTCGAACGCCAATAATCTCTCCCGAGCCCTGAGCATCGCAGAAGCCTATGCGCCCAAGAAAGTGATCAATTCGATGCAGGTCGGCGGGGTCCAGCAGGTCATGCTCGAAGTTCGTGTCGCGGAAATGAATCGGAGTCTTATTCGCCGGCTGGGGATTAACTTCAACTACACGGGCCCGGAAAACTTCGGCATTAGTCTACTCGGTAATCTCACGAGTTTGAACAAGTTCACGCAGGTTGGCCCTGCTGCCACCTTCATCGATCAGGGTGTGACCCAGACCATCCAGGGCGTTTTTGGATTCGGAACAGGCTCGCTTTCTTGGACTGGCTACGTCGATGCCTTAAAAGAAGAGGATCTCGTCAAGGTGCTGGCGAAGCCCACACTCGTGGCTCTGAACGGCCAGGAAGCCGCCTTTCTCGCGGGCGGAGAATTTCCTATTCCAGTCCCGCAAGCGTTTGGATTGGTGACGATCCAGTTCAAGAAGTTCGGGGTCGGCTTGGTGTTTACGCCGACCATCATGAACAGCAAACACATCAGTCTGAATGTCGCGCCGGAAGTGTCGGAACTGGACTTTACGAATGCTCTGCGGACCCAGGGGTTCGTCGTGCCTGCCATCACGACGAGACGTGCCGCGACGACCATCGAGTTGGCCGACGGACAGAGTTTCGCGATCGGCGGGCTCATGCGCGATAACGTTCGTGAATCGGTGAAAAAGTTTCCGCTGCTCGGCGAGCTTCCGATAGTTGGGGCGCTGTTCAGAAGCAGTTCATTCCAAAAGGACGAATCGGAATTGCTCATTATTGTGACGCCCCACCTCGTCAAGCCACTAGACATGACGGCTCAGACCCTCCCGACGGACTATTACGTGGAACCGAATGACTT
>DATGEA010000059.1:0-6655 GCA_035310605.1 Nitrospira sp.
GACCAACTTCGGCTAACGTCCCCAAGGCGCCATGAACCGCGGTTCGCGGCCACAGCGTTCCGAAACAGAAATGAGGAGACAGCTTCGAACTCCCGTCGCTCCCCGGGAGATTGCGGTCGTCGACATACCGGTGGGTGGAGCTCTTCAGAAACCAACGCAGCCGTTTCTGCGCGCGCTGTTCACCAGGTTCAATCCAGGGTGTGAGCGGATCGTATCCCAACTCACCGGCAGTAGGGAGCGGGGGAGGGGATGGCAGTGAGACCGACTTCGCAGGCCTCAGGGTCTTCGGAATCGACAATGCAACAGGCTTGATCGCCTGCCGCTTCGCCCACCAGCGTGCGCGATAAGCGCTGTATCGTTGCATCGGCTCTCCGGTGACGCCACGGACTTCCTCCGCCTCGCACAAGACAAGATCCTTGAACGTCCGCACGAGCATACCAGTCTGGGCCAGTTGCTGTTGGACCTGTCGATCCCTGGTGATCGCGCGCGGCTCATAGTCCCCATTCCAATTCACGACGTCAGCCTTCCACTCGCCGCGCTGCACGAACCACTTCCTCGACCTGTTCCCCGCGGCTCCATTGCAGAGGGATTCCCAGCCCGGCCACCGATGATCCGAGATTCTCCAAACAACCGAGCATACAATTCACGCAAGCCAAACCGAATACATGCGACTGCAGCAACGGATCATCAAACACGAACAGCGGAATTATCTCGTCGCACTCTTCACAGGCCGCTGTGAGAGCAGGGTCATCGTGCAACCTCAGATCACGTCGGAACCAGACAATGCCACGCATCAGTGCCATTTTCCGATTGTGATTGTCCAGGTCTGGCCATAGTCGGTCGGTCGCCAAAAGATACCGGCGCCTGAACAGTGGATCACAAACAAGGCTGTAGTGATCATGAACCCAAATCGGACAATTACGAATTCCAATTGATTCATCAGAGATTGACGCTCCACGCTAGCAGCCTCAGTAGCGCGATGCGAATGACCATGATGGAGATACCTATTTAGCAGGTCCACCGCCGTGCGATCTCTTTGGCCCCTTCGGAAGCTTCTCGCTCGCGATCCGCGTGACGGCCAGTTCGCGCTGGCCGCCTTCGCCCTTCACCCCGAGCTTGACCACGGTCCCGGCTTCACCGCGGATCATCTTCACGACCTGCTCATAGCTCTTGCCGGACACCGCCGTGCCGTCCACCGACAGAATCTCGTCGCCATGAGCCAACCCTGCCTGGTGCGCCGGCCCTTCCGGATGCACCATCCCGACGTACAGAACAGCCGGATCGCCGATCCGCTCGGCGCCGACATGGAGTGACACGCCGATCACGCCGTTCGGAAGGCTCGCCTCCTCTTCGTGCGCGTAGGGGGCCTGCCCCTTGGAAGGCTCGCCCGCTCCGGTCGCCCCGGCCATCAGAAGACTCATCATGAGACCTGCAGCGATAGCTGTAGACTTCGTGTTCATATGTGTTCCCCCCTTGTTACAAACCGTCATCGTGCCAGCCAGACCAGACCCACTCCTGCCAACAGGACCACCGAATTCAGGTAGACCGATCGTTGATGCAATCGATTCCATTCCTTGTGAAGGATCGGATCGACGGCCCCCTCGCGCTCCTGTTCCTTGAGCCGATCCCTCATCGCGTTACTCCATGGGGTCAGCGGCGACCGGCAATAGGATTCGGCGGCGAGCACCAAGAGCCAAATCGCGACCGAACCCGCCGACACTGCGCTGACCCCGCGGAGCGCGGCAAGCAAGGAGGCGGCGATCAGACCCGCCAAGGCCGTCCCCATTCCCAACGCGTAATAGGCCGGGAACAGTTTCCGAACCACTCTGCTGAATGATTCGGGCTCCAGGTCCTTGGCCAAAACGGGAGCCACGACAAAGGACAGGAGGACGACTTTCCCCACTAGGATGGCAGCAGCCAACGCATGCACGTAGTCGATGAACGGCTCCATGGTCGGCCTCCTTCACCCCTTCGCGAACATCGCCCGCAACGCGCCTTCGAGGAACGGATAGCGGAAGCGGTAGCCGCCCCGCTGCGCGATCACGGGCGCGACTTTTTGTCCCGTCGTCATGAGCGACCCGAGTTCTCCCAGCGCCAGGCCCAGAACGACCCCTGGCACGGGAAACCATGAAGGCCTGTGTAACGCCTGGCCGATCATCCTGCTGAACTCCGTCATGGTGACCGGCGAGGGGGCCACGGCATTGATCGGACCAGCCGCCGTCGGGCTTGTCAACGCCCATTCGATCAGTCCGATCAGGTCGTCCCGGTGAATCCATGAGATCCATTGGGTCCCCGGCATCACCGGCCCTCCCACGAACAGCCGGAACGGCAGAATCATGCGCGGCAATGCCCCTCCGTCCCGTTCGAGGACCATGCCGGTCCTCAGAAAGACGACCCGCATCCCGTAAGTGGAAGCCTCCCGGGCGGCGGACTCCCATTGCACGCAGAGGTCCGCCAGAAACCCCCTGCCCGGACCGTGAGACTCGTCGAGCACCTCGTCGCCGTGAGGACCATAGAACCCGACGCCCGAGGCGTTGATGAACACCCGCGGCTTCACGACGAGGCGGCCGCAGGCTCGTACGAGGGCACGAGTAGCATCGACTCTGCTTTCTGTGAGCAGCCGCTTCCGGCTGTCCGTCCAACGAGCGTCGGCAATGGAGGCACCGGCCAGATTGACCACGGCCTCGGCCCCAGTCAAACTGTGTTCCCAGCTGCCCGGCCCTTTTGCATCCCACTCGACCGCCCGCACCGTCGATCCAAAAAGCCGTTGGACTTCCGCAGGCCTGCGGGTCAGCATCGTTACGCGATGACCGTGGAGACCCAGGGCTTCGCACAGGCTCTTGCCGATAAAACCCGTTCCACCTGCGATCACGATCTCCACGATCTTCTCCTTTCACGCAGTCCGGCGCGCTGGCCCGTCACTCCTCTTGAAATGCCTCATCATCCCCGACGTCGAAACAGGGCGTCGTATCCGAGGATCCGGTCTCACCGACTCGTTGCGCGAACTTTCACTGTCTCGTGCCGTACAGGAGATTTGGAGCGGGCTTGAACCGGTTTTCAAGAATCACCTGATCGATGACCCCTCCGCAACTCGTGCAGCGCAATGCCGTGATGTCGATCTGACCCGTGTCGTCCTGCAAGTCCATATGCTGTTCAATAACCATCAGTCCTGCGCACCGCGCGCACAGATCGTGACGGGCTTGAGGCGTAAAGACGGATGGCTTGTCTGGTCTGTCATTCTGTTCCACGGGACACCTTGATAGCGATACCCTCAGGCCCCCGGGGCCCGGTTGGGGATCACGGCCTCGTCCGGACTGCGAAGATTTCTCAGTTGTCATGAACACGACGCACTCCGGTCATCGGAACTACAGCCAACAACCGTCTCATGGAAATACCCGCAGCCTACAGCAACAGTCCGAACGTCATCGAATACAGGATCATGGAATTCATAGGGTCCTCCTGATGACGGCCTTGCAGGCCGCCGTTCGTAACTTCCCCCCATCATGCACGCTCACCGAGGGGACAGATCCCCCGGCGAGAGGGACCCGTCGACCTCAGCGGGAGACGCCGTGCGGAGTCGCGGCGTCACCACAGGGGGAGCACGGACCGGCCTCCGGATTTCCCGCACCCATTCGCCAGCCGCAGGCTATTTCTGCTGTATCTCGCTCTCACCGCCGCGCGCACAGCGAAACCCGGTACCATGGGTCTGTAATGCGAATCCACCTCTCCCGCGAGCACTCGTAGTGATATCCGATGTCGGACTGTGCCAGGAGCCGCCGCGGATCGACCGCACTATTCCCTTCTCAGGTCCCCGGGGATTCCGATCCGGCGCATGTTTGTAATATTCCGAGTCGTACCAGTCATGAACCCACTCCCTGGCATTCCCGGACAGGTCCTTCACACCGTAGGGGGAGTCGCCGTCAGGCAGCGTTCCGACCGGATGCAATGTGTTTTCCTCATCCCACTCCCGGTCGAAGTTCGCCCGCTTCATCGTCGGAGCTTGACTGCCCCAGGGAAACTTCCGGCCGTCGGTTCCGCGAGCAGCCTTTTCCCATTCCGCCTCCGTCGGCAAGCGCTTCTTCGCCCAGCTGCAATAGGCCTTGGCGTCGTACCAGGTGACTTGCACCACGGGAAGTTGTTCGATCCCCTTCGCCGATAACAGCGGGCCCGTGCCGTACGGGTTCGGCGGATTCCGGTGGCCGGTCGTCGCCACGAACGTCATATACCGTTCATTGGTCACTTCCACTTGATCGATCGCAAACGTATCCAGATACACCGAGCGCTGCGGCCATTCATCGGCTCGACCGACTCCATCCGGATTTCCCATCAAAAACCCCCCGGCCGCGATGGTCACCATCGGAACCGGATCCAGCTCCCTGGCCGGAGACGCCGCCACAACCGGCGACAAGGAAACGGGCCACCCGGTTATGACGAGGACCGCCGCCGCCCCCCAGTGCCTTCGTCTCCACTTTGCACATTGTGTCATTTCTTGTGCTCCTTGCTCCCCTCGATGGCCAGGGACGTCTGGTTTTGTATTTGACCGACAAGACGCTGTACCTGATCCCTATCCCCGCGTTCGGCTGCCTCCTGCGCCTGGGTGACGAGGGTTCTGGCCTCGTGCAGGTGTTGTTCGATTTCGACTTGCAACGCCGGAGAGGCAATCGTTCCACCCAACGCCGCGCGATGATAGACCTCCCAGGCGTGGTCCACGGCGTGTTCGGCTTCATGAACCGCCTGCGCATGCTCCGGATGCGGATGACGCCCCGGATCGATAGGGCCCGCCTGAAGCGGCGAGGTCCCGAGCAGCGCGCTGAAAGAAACCACGAGCACGAGATGTGTGTAGTGTGTCATCGGTACGCCTCCGCGAAAATCACGTTCTTGACTATGCCCCTCGTTCCGTCCCTCACGGCCGCTTCATCAAAAGCTCAATCACAACTTAAGATCCAGGAGTTCGAGGCTCTTGAGATCAATGGAGCAACCACGGATTACTGCCTGCTCTCCATCCGTGAACCGTTCTTGTTCCCTTCATGATCAAGAACCTCTTCTCTCCCATGGGATGCTGAATAGGGGGCGGCGAACCCGCCCCACCAGCCTTCAACTATTTTTTCTTGCTGCTCTTCTTGATAAGATCGCGGGTCGCCAGATATTCCTTGTTGCCCGGATCGGCAACCAGCGCCTTCTCGATGGAGGCCATCGCATCGGCGTTCTTCTCGGCGCCCATGGCGACTAAGGCCTCAATGAACGCATCGCGTCCTGCTTGCACGGCTTCGTCAGAGATTGCGGGAGCCGACTTCGCGCAACGGAACCCGAGACCGACTCCATACGAGTTGTTTTCCGGCTGGTTCCAGAACCGGTGGCTGGTGTGCAACGACGTCTCCGGCGCCAGCCAGGACCCGCCACGCAACACCCTGACCGGCCCCTGATTGGCAAAGTTGTAGCCCTTGTCCGGCCCTTGCGGATTCAGCGCGAGGCTCTCCTTATAATACTTCGGGTCATACCAATCAGCGACCCACTCGAAGACGTTCCCCGCCATGTTGTAGACTCCGAAGCCGCTCACACCTTCCGGATAGGAATCGACCGGCATGGTCCGACCGACGTTCTGTCCGTAATTGGCCTTCTTGGGATCGAGCTTGTGGCCCCAAGGGTAATGATTGTCGCCCTCCGGCCCCTTGGCCGCCCGCTCCCACTCCGCCTCGCTCGGGAGCCGCTTGCCTTCCCACTTGCAGAAGGCGGTCGCATCATTCCAACTCACACCGACCACCGGCTGGTTCGCTTTGCTCAGCCGCGGATCGTCCCAATAGGCCGGGGCCGGATGACCGGTGGCCTTCATGAATTCCTTATATCGTGCGTTCGATACTTCGAACTTGTCGATGAGGTAGGCGTCGAGTACCACTTGATGCGCGGCCTCGTCGGAATGTTCGTGGCTCCCCATCGTAAATTCACCTCGAGGGATGGACACCATATCCTTATCGACCGCCGGCGTTTCCGCCGCCATCGACAGAGAAGTAGAACCGGCCACTAACAAAACCCCCAATCCCGCCTGAAGAACCGTTTGACTCCGCATGGGAAACCTCCTTGGTTTGGAAACACCAGGTCCAACCTGGTTGGTTGAAAAAACATTCCTAGTCACTTGCCCGACGATGGTTCGAAGACCGAGCAAACCATTCCACTTCACTAAGCAATCGATGAACCGGCGGCTGACAGTTCTGAGAAACATGAGTGCTTCCGACCGCTTGCGTCATAGAATCGAGCACAATTGCATACATTGAGCAGAGCATGATTGCCCCTAATTTCTACCTTCACAGTTGTTGTCTGCTGCATAACGCAACAGCTGTAGGCCAGCAGTATTGCGGTCTTTACTCGAACCAGAGACTCTCACCCGCTGGATCGCGCGATTCGCCAGAATGACCGGATCCACGACCTCGCCACACTGCACACAGCGAAAAGTTTCAATCTCCAGCTCACCGGTGCTGTTTTGCAGGTCCACGCAGAACTCGCCGACCATGAGGCCGCTGCATCGGACGCAGGTGATCCGGTAACGGGACGCAGGAGTGCAGGCTTGATGGGGAAGAGTTTCCTTTCCGGCACTTATCCCTGAGACAGTTGCCATGATTACCTCCATAGGTGTGTGTCTAATGTTTGTATCACGTATGTC
>DATGEA010000060.1:0-2563 GCA_035310605.1 Nitrospira sp.
TTCGTTTTCGCACCGCCTCATCTGGTCCCATCGTCTAGCCTGGCCTAGGACGGAGCCCTCTCAAGGCTTAAACACGGGTTCGAATCCCGTTGGGACCACCAAATTGATTTTATTGAGATTTTAGAAATCTTGTTTGAGGAACATTGAAATGTTCCTCGAACATGGATTTGCGATCGCTTCCAAAACTCTCCAACATCTGCCGCGCCGGCGCTTCATAAAACGACACCGCCTGCTTGAGTTGTGCCGGACGAATCATCGTATAGATCTGCGTGGTGTCGATGCGCGCATGGCCGAGCAGTGCCCGCACTTGTTCCAGGTCGTGTCGTTGCTCCAACACTTCCATCGCCACACCATGTCGCAGGTCATGCGGCTTCAACATCGGATAGCCGATCATTCGCCCATACAGTTTGCACAATCGCCAGATGTTCTTTCCGGTCATTGGAGCCCGATGTTTTCCCAAAGACCGGCGCCCCCATACGGACCAGAAGATCGGGGTCTCTGGCGCCAATTGTGGCACGGTAGGCGCCACGAATTGTTCGACGTAGGCATGCAGATATCGCATGACCGGTTCCGGTAACGGAATGTCCCTGGTCCGTCCGCCCTTCACTCGTACCCGTCGCAAGCCCCAGAACCCGTCCAGGTGCCTGGCCAGGAGTGTGGCCACCGATTCCCGGCGCATCCCGGTGTATCGGAGAATGAGAAAGATCGCCACATCGCGAGGCCGTTGCCGTTTCCTGGCGGCTTCGATCAACGCATCCATGAGGCCTGGACTTGGAACCTGCTTGGGGGGCTCGATCCGATGGGGAGGCCGATCCATGCCGGCAATAGGATTGGCTGGAAGGGCCTCGCGTTTCACCATCCAGTTGCAAAAGCTGGAGAGTGTTGATTGGCGAATCCTCATCGTGGCCACGGTCAGCTCTCTTGCCGCCATCTCGTCCATCCATTCCTGAATGACGGCTTTGGACAAGTCGGAGAGTCGTGCGGTCCGTCCGAAACGTGCTTGGGCAAACACCAAAAACTGCTCTAAGTTCCAGCGGTAGGCCTGTACGCCTCCTTCCGTTTTCCCCCGCTGTTTGAGTTGATACAGACAAAACTGCTCCACCAGCTGCATTAATGGTCGCGTCATCACAGAGCCTTTCCGGTCCCTGTCACAACTGCGACTTCGCCGGGAGGCAGTATGCGGAGGCACCAGCCAGCCGTCAAGCCGGTCCTGAGGCACGAAGGTTGTATCAATCGCGGTCGGGTCAGCGTCCATGACGTGCAACGAACCGGGGGAGTCTTACGACACCCCCGTACCCCCGGGAGGCGCCCCCGTCGCCGGCGGCGTGCGCTCCGATGGCTGCTTCTTTCTCCTTCGTTGCGCTTGCTTGACCATGTGTCTATGTCGCTGTCTCATGCGAGTGGCTCCCTCGACAATGGCTCCTTCCATCCAGGTCTGTCCCCCTGGCATGGCGCATAATGCCGCGAGCATCGGTGCCACAGACCGCTCGATCCAACCCTTGACCCGCTCTTCTCCGGGCGGCTCATCCTGAACCGACAGGCGAGCCTGCATAAAGCCCCTCGTCAGCGACTCATACCATTCCAAGCGCGGAGCTCGGGCCCGCTCCTCGTCCTCGGCGTCCCGTGTGGTATCCCGAAAGTCGACGTAGGACCGAAGCAGCCCTATCAAGAAGCCTTTCCAGTCCGGTTCCTCCAGCCCGATGAGCGCTTGACCGCAGAGCTGGGCACGATCCTGTTTAAATTCCAATTCCCATCGAATGCCGTATTCGTCGGGATGGAGATGTTTCTTCGCCGTGAGCTCCAGCCGTTTATCGTAAACGCGCAGCAACGTCTGGCTTTGAGGACTTCCAAAGTAGATCGTTTCCCCTGAGGGGGTACCCCGGTGCAGCGAAAAGGAACGGATCATTTGCACACGATCAGCGCGGCTGATGCATTGCCCCACCTCGGCGGCCTGCGTGACGTAGGTTAACGGCACGGATGCCTGGCGGTCATCCAGCGCGCAATCGATGCGCGTGAGATGGCCCTCTTGGGTTTTGATCCACTGCAGAAGATTTTTGACGGCGGGTAGGTCCCACGACGAAACGATCCCGGCGGACAAATCCACGTGCACTTCGCGGGGCTCACGTCGGGCGCCTGTGCCCAGCAGACCGACTCCATGGGCATGATTCAGGACCCATGAGTCTGGATAGCAGCGAAATCCACCCTTCCTCTTGGACCAGTCTCCTTCAATCCGTTGCATCACAGCAGCGGCAGAAGCGGACGGCAGGGTGAACGCGATCCAATCGATGGTCAACGTGAACACGGAATTGACGGTGTCAGGGGCGAGATCACTCACGTGTCAGCCAAGCCCCCGTGTTACCAGATCGGGGGCGTTTCCTGCGCGCGGCCGGCTCTCGCCGCCCGGCGCGCTGGCCACCTTGTTCCGTCGATAGGGCCTCTGTTGGGCACGTGCTCTCATCGCCTGACGGACTTTCGGCCAGTTAAAGCGGTAGGCCGTGCCTTTTCGTGTGGAGGGAATGAGACCGCTTCGGGCTGCACGACGAACCGTATCGGTGCTCACGCC
>DATGEA010000061.1:0-3432 GCA_035310605.1 Nitrospira sp.
GGAAAATAACGAGTTATCGCCTCATTCTTTTCCTGCCCATGACCACAGCTCAGACAAACGGCCCCAAGTTGCCGGATGTCGATTTCTTTTGTGATCTCGGTTTCGCGTATTCCGAGCGATCCAGCTACAACTGGACCCCCGCAACGATCACAACGGTAAACGCAAAGATGAAGGTGCTGTTTCATCCGAGGAGTGTATCTCGACGAGGATTAAGGCACTGATCAATCTTGACCAGCTTAGAATTGGTGCAAAGCGCGAGGATTCGACCAGTCGACTAATCGTGCAGCACAACGCTGATCAGCGAGCTGTTAACGTGCATGCCCCCGCCGTTGTAGTCGATGAAGCCCAGTTTCCGGAAGCGGTTCATGAAGAAGCTGACGCGTGAGCAAGTGGTACCGATCATTTCGGCCAGGGTTTCCTGGCTCATCTTGGCTACGACCGGTATTGGCTTTGACTCTTGGCCGAAGTTGGCGAGCAATAGTAGAAGCCTAGCAAGACGCTTCTCGCTGGAGTTGAAGAGGTGGTCTACAAGATCCGCTTCCATGCGAATGTTTCGAGTAAGCAGGTGGACAAGAAAACGTTCGGCAAATTCCGGTTCCTGATGGAGCAGGTTTAGCATCACCGGCTTTTCAACTCTCATGATCTTGCTGTGTTGGACGGCACTTGCCGTAGACATGCGAAGCAACTGGCCGGCAAGGCAGCTCTCGCCGAAGAAACTTCCTTCTGGGAGAATGGCGATGACGGCTTCTTTGCCACGCTTGGACACGACGGCAAGTTTCACCTTCCCGCTCTGAATGTAGTACACGGAATCCGCCGCATCCCCCTGTGAGAAGACGGATTGGTTGGCGCGGTATTCCTGAGTGCTCTTTCCAGTCTCAAGTTTCGTTAAGAACGTTCGAGGATCGAATGCATTGGGATCGGGCAACGAGCTACCACCCGTTGGAATGTACCTCTGTTGGCGAGCTCTTGATGGGCGCAAAGACTTAGGGCGCTTAGAAGCGGTGCCTATCTTCGTCTTAACATCGGCGAGGCGTTTAACGGCCATCGGGGATCTCCCATTTGGAGAGTTTGTGCCAGGGGCTGCAGAGCAAACAGAAAACTTGCGGTTGATTGTACTCTTTTGTCTGCTGCCAGACGGCATGTACTGCCCACCAGATCCTTTTTGGATCGCGGATCCAATTGAGCTCTATTGCTCAGACTGCCTCGCGTTATCCAGGTAGCCTAAGAGGTACCCGGGAAACCGCCTAACTCCAACACCGCTCACAACATCAATTAGCGGAAATATCAAAGGACGTCATGAGTACAGTCAATCTGCCATCATCAAGGAGATATTAATGCCCCTGTCACAGGAGAGTGCATCGTTGAGAGCAACGCCATCTCGATTCAAGGTTCGGACCACCCCAGTCCTTGAAAAACTCGCGGCGTCGTTCGGAATTATATCCGGGGCCTCCCACCCCAGCCGGATTGCTGTAGTCGGAAACTATCTCCCACGACAGTGTGGGATTGCGACGTTTACGACAGATCTCTGTGACGCAATCGGTGCAGAATTCGGATCTGCCCAGTTATTGGCAGTGCCAGTAAACGATCCTGGTTCTCACTACAGTTATCCCCCACGCGTACGATTCGAACTCGCGGAGGGAGATCCTTCCTCCTACGAGGATGCTGCCGATTTCCTTAACTTCAGCAACGTAGATCTCGTCTCTCTTCAGCACGAGTACGGCATCTTTGGCGGCCCGGCTGGAAGCCACATTTTGCGCCTTTTGCGACGCCTCAAGATGCCGGTGGTTACAACTCTTCACACGGTTCTCCGTGAGCCGGACTCAAATCAGCGTCTCGTCATGGAAGAGATTGCTCTGCTCTCGGACCGTCTCATCGTAATGAGTGAGCACTCCTCGACATTGCTACGAGCGGTGTTTAACGTCCCTGAGGATAAGATCGATATCATCCCTCATGGAGTTCCAGACCTTCCCTTTGGAGATCCAAACTACTACAAGGACACTTCCGGAACAGAAGGCAAAGCGGTTTTGCTCACGTTCGGACTCCTATCGCCGAACAAAGGAATTGAAAAGGTAATTGAAGCTCTGCCGAGAATCGTTGCTCAACATCCGGAAGTGGTCTACGTGATCGTGGGTGCCACGCATCCCCATATCAGACGCCGCGAGGGAGACCAATACCGCCTTCAACTGCAAGCCTTGGCAAGGAAGCTTGGGGTTGAGCGTAATGTGATATTCCACAACCGATTCGTTACTCCTGCGGAGATGGCCCAATTCGTCGGATCAGCCGACATCTACATCACTCCGTATCGCTATGAGGCACAAGCTGTCTCCGGAACCCTTGCGTACGCTGTCGGCGCGGGCAAGGCGGTCATCTCGACGCCATACTGGCACGCGTCCGAACTGCTGGATGAAGACCGCGGAGTTTTAGTCCCCTTTGATGATTCGAGCGCAATCGCGACTGCAGCGATAGACCTCCTGGAGAACGAAGCGACTCGTCACGCCATGCGCAAGAAAGCTTACCTGTACGCGCGTGATACGGTGTGGAACAAAGTCGCTCAGTCCTACATGAGTGCGTTCGTTCGCGCCCGAACCGACCGCATGCAGACACCGCGGATCGCGTTCTCCGACTTGAACGCTGAAAGAACGCTAGACAGATTGCCGTCGCTAAAGCTGGATCATTTGTATCGAATGACAGATCACACCGGGATCTTGCAGCATGCGGTGTTCTCGGTTCCCAACTACCGGGAAGGCTATGCGACCGATGACAATGCTCGTGCGCTGATTGTTGCTGTCCTGATGGAACAGCTCGGAATGACGGATATACACGAGTCGGCAAAGCTGGCGTCGTGCTATCTGGCATATCTGTGGCACGCGTTCAACCCCGCGACGGGTCGATTCAGAAATTTTCTGAGCTATGAGCGCCAGTGGCACGAAACCGAAGGTTCCGAAGACAGTCACGGGCGCGCGTTGTGGGGACTGGGCACAGTCTTAGGGCGATCTAAGTCTCCCGGTCTTAGAGGCACAGCGGGCCGGCTTCTCGAAGCTGCACTTCCCGCGATCCGCTCTTTCAGCAGTCCCAGAGCATGGGCATTCGCCGCTCTCGGATTACAGGAATACCTTGACCGTTTCCCCGGCGACAGAGCCGCTCTCCAGACGAGAGATGAGATGGCACACAGGCTACTGGACATCTACGCGGCTAATCATTCGCCGGGGTGGCATTGGTTTGAAGACGTCCTTGCATACTCAAACTCTCGGTTACCCCAGGCTCTCATAGCTTGTGCTTCACGAACATCCGACAAAGCGATGCTTGCAGCTGGTCTCGAATCTCTCGACTGGTTCGTCACCATGCAGAACTGTGAATCAAAAGGCCACTTTGTGCCGATCGGCTCACAGGGTTTTTACCGGAAAGGAGGAGTGAAAGCCCGGTTCGACCAGC
>DATGEA010000062.1:0-3860 GCA_035310605.1 Nitrospira sp.
CGATTGAAGGCCTCGAAGGCATCCTGCAAGTGCCCTTTGCCCAGCGAAATCCATCCCAGCGCCGTATGGGCCGGACCGAAATCGGGATTGGCTCGCAGAGCTTCATTGTATTCCTTTTGCGCCAAATCGCGCCGGCTACGATCCTCATAGAGACAGCCGAGCGCAAAGTGCACTTCGGCGTCGTTCGGATTGAGCCGCAGCGCTTCCTTGTACGATTGCACCGCCGGTTCCAGCTTGCCCTGTTCGGCCAGCGCGCAGGCGAGGTTGGCATGCGCCACGCTGTCGCTCGGATTGAGTTTGATCACTTCGCGATATTGCGGGATCGCCATTTCCAACTTGCCCTGCTCCTGATAGGCCACGCCGAGGTTCGTCCGCGCCGGCGCATAGGCCGGATCAAGCCGCACGGCCTCGCGATATTCCTTGATCGCCATTTCCAGATGCGAGGCCCGTTCGTGGATCTGCGCCAGAAAGTAATGGGGGTAGGCTGATTGCGGCGCGAGCTTGGCGGCCTCCTTGTACGACTGCATCGACTGCTCGGATTGGCCCGATTGCGCCAGGAACAGGCCCATGACCAGATGGGCCGACGCGTCCCCTGCATGGGATGCGACGAGTGCCTCCACCCAGCCCTTCACCCGGGCGATGTCCTCCGGTTCTTGGAGGCACTTCGCATGGCTGGACCAGGCGTCCGCGAACTGGCCTTTGATTAGGTGGACCACGTTCAGCACGAAATGCGGACGCGGATCCGATTGATCGGTCGAGTCCGGATGCCTCGCCCAGGCGAGTGCGTCCTGCGCGGCGCGCTCCCAGTCCCCGCTGAGCATCGCCGCTTCACATCTGGTTTGGTACTCGCTCATGGCAGGTCGATCAATTACGGCTACCGCGTCAGGGTGTCTTCGATGTCCGGAGGGGTCGCCTGCATATGCGCCCCGAGGGAGGGATAGCGCGCGGCGAGTTTCTGTTTCATCAGCCAGGCGATCGTCCGGTACGACCAGTGCCCCTTCACGCCCGACCGCAACTTGGCGATGTATTCGGCTTCGGCGAAATCCATCTTGAACAGACAGCGTACCTTGAACCCGAACGGGATCGCATAGAGCGCCGCTTCCGCGTTCGCTTTCTTGAGCCGGTCGATGTCGGACCGCACGGCGTCCATCGCCTGCCGGTATTCGCCGTCGAGCCCCGCCTGCACCAGCGCCGGAGGCACGTCGTAGCCATGGACCGTCGTGAAGTTCTGCTGGATCTGCTGGCAGCGGCGGTGCCGGTGCATATCGCGCCAACCGCCAATGTCCATCAACACGTCGAAGGTGAAGGCGTAGCCGCTGCGGAATTCCTTGATGAGCTCGTCGTAGGGGCCTCGATTGCTGAGCGCCACGCCGATGGCATCCTGCTTCTGCTTTTCCGACCAGTCGCGGACGACCGCGAGAATCTTTCGATAGGGCGCTTGCGATACGCGGTACAGCAGCGTCGCGACAGTTTCATCGAGCGGATCGTGCGGGTCGACCAGATCCACGGGCTCCTGGTTTCCCCACGTCGACGGTTGATCGAGGCCGGTTCCCCGCAACGCCTCTTTGGCGTAGCGGGCCAGATCGGTGTAGACATTCGCCTGATAGTCGTTCGCTCTCGCATGTCGGGCGAGCGTGGGCGCCATCGGTTCACTGAGCCCGGCCGTCTGCCCGCTGAGTTCACCCCAGACGTTCATGGGCGGACGCTGACAGGCATCTTTCAGATCTTCCCCGATCATGCGAAGTTCGGGCAGTTGTGATGACAACATCCGGATGATCTGTTTCTCCAACGTTCTGATGCTGACGACCTGGCCGACGTTCGTTCGCGAGGCCAGCGGCAGCAGGTAGCGGGTGACGTCGAAGGCGCGGGCGGCGATCGTCCGTTGATAGTCGGCGGGCTTCATGGAGTCCGGCCGCGGCTCGCGATCGGAGAGAAATTTCGTCAGCGGTTCGTGCAGGAGCCGGTAGACCTCGCCGAGGCTGCGGAGAATGCCGTGATAGGCGCCCTCGGTCTCGCTTCCATGGATGGCGTCGGGCACATACCATCCGCTGGAGGCAAAGTTCTGATACCGGCTCGATTTCGCCTGGCCGTCCCAGACCGGTTCGTCTTCGAGTCGGATGGCAGCCAGCTCGGTGATCTCTTCAAAACAGATGATGACGTGGCCGAGATCGGCGATTGACGCGTGGCCGTAGTCGAAATAGAACTGCTCCCAGAATTTTTCAGAGGAGTGCCCATGTACCCACTTGATGCTGTTCTCGATGGAGTCGGGGGAGCGGCTGTACCGGGCGAGCGCGTACGCGGACTTTTCCGGCGGCATCGGCGCCACGGCAAGTACGCGGCGAGTCGGTCGATGGGCGCTCATGAGGTCTCTCCAACCATCGGATGCTTGAAACCGGCGGCTGCGAACTATAACGCCCTGCATCCGGTCGGTGCAAGCGTGCGTGCGATGGAGGCTGCTGCGTTGACTTGCCCGCGACCCCGCCGCTATATTCGCGACTCGCGCCGACGCGGGGCAACCACTCGCCCGTTGCAGAGCAATCTATGATCAAGGGCATCAAGGGCGTTAAAGACATTCTCCCCGAAGAAACTCCCCGTTGGCGGGTTATCGAAGAAACCGTCCGCCGCTGGGCCGCCCGTTACGGGTTCCAGGAAATCCGGATTCCCATTTTCGAGGTGACCGCTCTCTTTGCCCGGAGCATCGGGGCGACAACGGACATCGTCGAGAAGGAGATGTACAGCTTTGCCGACCGGGACGGAACGTCTCTGACCTTACGGCCGGAGGGAACTGCCGGCACCGTCCGGGCCTTTGTCGAGCATAACCGGGCGGCGGATCCCCTCCCGCAGAAATACTACTACCTTGGGCCGATGTTCCGGCACGAGCGGCCGCAGGCGGGGCGCCTCCGCCAGTTTCATCAATTCGGCGTCGAATATTTCGGGACACAGGACGCCCGCGCGGACGTCGAGGTGATCTCGCTGCTCTGGCGAGTGCTCTCCGATCTCGCACTGCCGGATTTGACCTTGGAGATGAACAGCCTCGGGACAGCCGCCGATCGAGCGGCCTATGTGCCGATTCTTGTGTCGTTCCTCAAGACCCGCGCGGCGAGTCTCTGCGCCAATTGCCAGCGCCGGATGGAGACCAATCCCCTCCGTGTGCTCGACTGCAAGATACCGGAATGCCGGGCGGCCACGGAAGATGCTCCCCATCTCATGGCTCATTTGTCGCCGGAAGCGAAGGCCCACTTTGATCAGGTGCTGGCCGGTCTGAACGCGCTCGGCATCCCGTATCGGCTGAACCCGAGGTTGGTGCGGGGACTGGACTACTATTGCCTCACGGCGTTCGAGATCACTTCTTCCCATTTGGGCGCTCAGAATGCGGTCGGAGCGGGCGGGCGTTACGACGGACTCGTTGAGGTGCTGGGAGGACCGAAGACCCCGGCTGTCGGTTTTGCGGTCGGGTTGGAACGGATTGCTCTCATGCTGCCGGAGCAGAGCCTCCCTCCGGCCGCTCCGTCTGTCTATGTAGCCTCCTTCGGTTCCGATGGAAGACCGGCCGGCATCCTTCTCCTTGAGCAACTGCGTCGTGCCGGCGTCCCAGCGCAATCCGACTATCGCGCCAATACGCTCAAGGCGCATCTCCGGCAGGCAGATCGAGCGAACTGCCGCTTTGCCGTTTTGCTCGGCGACGATGAGGCGAAGCGCGGGTCTGCCGTCGTCCGGAACATGGAAACAAAAGTTCAAGACGATGTCCCTCTCCCCGAATTGCCACGGTATCTTCTAACCATAATTCAGTCCCTCTAATCAGTCCCTCTAAGCCCATTTTTTTCGTATTGACTTCCTTGAAAAAACCCCGTACGCTCGGG
>DATGEA010000063.1:0-3382 GCA_035310605.1 Nitrospira sp.
CAACCACTGGGAGAGATAAGTGCATCCCGACGTCACGACGATAGCCAGGACACCAAAGGCGAAGGGAAGAAGGCACGCAGCAAACTCGGGCACCTTCCCTGCGTTGAACTCGGCCAAGTGGGCAATAAATGCGAGCATTGCGACGGCTGAACCACCATTGAGCAAAAATGAGGATTTAATCGCACCCTGTCCTGAGGTGATGACCGACCGAAACATCTCCAAGTTGCCTTCGTACTCATATTTCTTTGTCTCAATCCAACTTTGCAGGTCTGCTTTGTACCGTTCGAATTCTACAGGGGTTGGGTCAGGTTCTGGCGAGTTCTGAACTTCGTTCAGATAGGCAATAATATTGTCACAATAGATCGCGGCAGTGCCTTTGGATTTGATGTCTTCGATCATCGTCTTCATTTGAGCAGCAAACTGCTTCGCATTCATATGCCCTCCGTCTATAGCTAGCCTGCGGCCGCCCACCTGGGCAGCATAACGAGACACCCGTAACAATCCGATAGAAGACGAGTCTACTGGAAAGCCCACTGCGTATCCAGACAGCATCTTTCCCAATGCTTAGCGGAAGATCTTCAAACTGGGCGTCCCGCAAGGGACGGTCCAATCCGCTCACTTAGAGCCTGGCAGAGAGTGGGCGCAACTTCACCGGAGGAGCGGGGCCCCATCGAGACTCAGTCAAGAAGGAAAGCGGGAACTGACCGAGTCTTCGAGGGAATTCCCGAAGGCTTCCACTTGGCTGAGTCCGAAAGGGTCGCTCCGGGAGGTGACGGCGCGCCCGCTCTCTGCCAGGCCCGCTTTTCTTGCGGGGCCACCCCCGCATCGCATGATGGACCTGGTTTCCCCGCACAAGGCGCGCCTTTCCCCTTCCTTCTGAACCCCTCAATTTCCCTCAGCTCTTTCCCATTCTCTCACTCCCACCCAACCGGCACTCCGGTTGCTCAAGGACAACGGCATCGGCGCACAGGCAAGCAGGCTGGAAAGGAGGTGATTGAAGGCCGCAAACCGCTTCGTGCCTGTCAGCTTGTCAGCCCGAAACTTTCAGACTTTGTCACTTTCACACTATTACACATAGGAGGGTTTACCCATGCAGAAAGGTCCATCACAGGTCACGTCCGGCAACATCGCTCCAACCATCTCGGGGCCCAATAAGGACAAAGACGTCTTGGTCGTCTCCGGTCTGGTCATCACCCTGGCCGCCGTCATCGGCGCCTTCTGGTACTACTCCTCGACGGACCATATCCCCGGGACAAGTCCGGATCAATTGAATGGCTCGCAAGTCAGCGAGGCACTCAAGAGCAACGGTCAGCCGCTGGCCACTCCCGTTTCGCTCCCGATGGGAAAGATTCAGGAGGCTCAGGTCGCCAAACCAGAAATCATTCACACGGACATCTACTTTGAAGTGGGCCGCAAGGGCCTGACCGATGAAGCCAAGAAGCTGCTTCAGGAGCAGGCTGTTCTCCTGAAGAACGATGCGAACCTCGGCGTGCTGGTCCAGGGCTATACCGATCAGCAGGGCTCAGCCAGCTACAACATGAAGCTGGGAATGAAGCGCGCAGAGACCGTGAAGACGGAGTTGGTCAATGCCGGCGTGGCGGAGCACCAGATCAAGGTAGTGAGCCTCGGCAAAGAAGGCGTGCTCTGCATCGACAACAGCGACGTCTGCCGACAGATGAACCGCCGGGTCCACCTCGAAATCCGTACGATCGGTCAGGACCACATGGTGGCGCCGGTCGTGGCCACCACCCCGGAACTGGACGCAACCCAAGCCTCTATCGACCCCTCTCAGAAGACCGACGAGCCTGGCTCATTGATCGATAGCCTCCTCCCCTCTGCCAACGCCTCTCAGCCGGAAGAACCGACTGTTTCTCCTCTCGAACCGGCCTCCGGCAGCTAACTCCTGTCGGCTCCGACCCTGGATGAATCTCATCCAGGGTCCGGCCGGCCGGATGCCCCACGGCACTTCACCCCAAACGAGACGAGGACGGCATGACGATATTTGGATCTCAAACAAGACGACGGACTGCCAAACGGACGGCATGGTTCATTCGGCTCGCTCTCCTCACGACCTTCTTGTCCTGGGTAGGAGGACTACCGGTGCTCCTCGCCTGCGGAGAAAAGCCGGCCCCACTCGATGCCGGAATGACTCTAAAAGATGTCACACAAGGCAGCCTGCTCTTCAAGACCGGCGAAGCGGGCCGCTACATTCCTGCTCCGATCCTCAAGACGAACGTGCAGATTTCCGTCACCGGCATCATCGCCAGAACAACGCTCACACAGGAATTTATTAATCCGAGCCGAACGAAAGACGACTGGGCGGAGGGCATCTATGTGTTTCCTCTGCCGGAAACCGCCGCGGTCGATCATCTGCGGATCAGAGTCGGCGAACGGACGATTGAAGGACAGATCAAGGAACGGGCCGAGGCGAAGAAGGTCTATGAACAGGCAAAACAAGAAGGCAAGCGGGCGAGCATAGTTGAAGAAGAACGGCCGAATGTCTTTACCACTTCTGTCGCCAATATCGCCCCGCGGGATCGCATCATCGTCGAGATCGAGTACCAGGAAACCGTGCGCTACGATCAGGGGACATTCTCGCTCCGCTTCCCGATGGTGGTCGGCCCCCGCTACATTCCCGGCACCCCGGTCGTGCTGGAAGATCTGCCGCCAGGCCACGGATGGTCGCTCGACACGGATCGCGTGACCGACGCCTCCCGCATCACCCCGCCGGTGGAGCATCCGGATCGCGGTCCGATCAATCCGGTGAGCCTCACGATAGATCTGGCTGCCGGCTTTCCCCTCGGGAAAATCGAATCCCCCTATCACGAGATCCTCACCATCGCAGCACCGGACGGACGGCAACACATCACGCTCCGCCGGGATCACGTCCCGGCCGACAAGGATTTTCAACTGACCTGGCAGCCTGCGGAAGGTCAGGCGCCAACCGCCACGGTGTACCAACAGCAGCAGAGAGACGGCTCCTATGCCTTGCTCATGGTCGCGCCGCCTGTGTCGGATCAGGCGGCCGTGCCGATGCCGCGGGAAGCGATCTTCATGATCGACACGTCGGGCTCGATGGCCGGCACCTCCATCGAACAGGCCAAGGCCGCCCTCCTCCTGGCCTTGAACAGGCTGACCGCACAGGACCGGTTCAACGTCATCCAATTCAACAGCGTCACCAGGGTTCTCTTTTCCCAACCGCAACCGGTGAACACGAATACGCTCCGCCAGGCGGTTCACTATGTCGAGCAGCTCCGTGCCAACGGCGGCACGGAAATTCTCCCGGCGCTCAAGCTGGCACTCAAGGGCCCGGCTCCTGCGACCCACTTGCGGCAGGTGATCTTCCTGACGGACGGCCAGGTCGGCAACGAAGACGAATTGT
>DATGEA010000064.1:0-2966 GCA_035310605.1 Nitrospira sp.
CCACCATGAGGATACCCCAGGCTGCGATCGCGGGGGTATGGTTCGAAGGGACGGAAAGAGGCCTACATCCGTTGACGTACTTCGCGTATGGCCCGAAGAGGATCCGGGACGCACGAAGTGGGAGCCGATAGTCAGGCTCCCGCAGCCGTCTGTCTCTTGATGGCCGATGGGCCCTCCAGGATTTGAACCTGGGACCGAGTGATTATGAGTCCGTTGCTCTAACCGCTGAGTCGGGGGCCCGACAGGGGTCTGTAAATCACCATTTCACCAGCGTAGTACAGACTCACGCTGCGACACGATTGGCACGAAGGCACACTATAATTCATGCTGCGATTCGCGCTGAGCTGAGGCGGCCTGCAGGTCCAGGCACCGAGACACGTTGCTCCTGCGAGGAGGGGTTGTCATGAAGAGAGCGTTGGTTTGCGGCGCAGGCGGGTTCATTGCCAGCCATCTTGTCAAGCGTCTCAAGCAGGAAGGCTACTGGGTGCGCGGCGTAGACCAGAAGGCTCCGGAATACTCACCCAGCTCCGCCGATGAGTTCCTGCAAGTTGACCTTCGCGAATCGGGCTCCTGTCGGGATGCCGTCCGGTTGCCTTCGGGTTTGTTCGACGAGGTCTATCAACTCGCGGCAGACATGGGCGGCATGGGGTTCATCCACTCGGCCGAGTGCGAGATCATGCGGAACAGCGCCCTGATCAACATCAACATGATCGACGCGGCATCAGGTGCTGGTATCGGCCAGTATTTCTTCTCTTCATCCGTGTGCATCTACCGCGACATGGAGCCGGGTGAGCCGGAGCTGACGGAGGAGCAGGCCTATCCCGCCCTGCCGGACAACGAGTACGGGTGGGAGAAGCTCTATGCGGAACGGATGGCATTGGCCTATGGGCGGCGGTTTGGCACAAAGGTGCGGATCGCACGTTTCCAGAACTGTTACGGCCCCGAAGGGGCGTGGATGGGTGGGCGTGAGAAGGCCCCGGCGGCCATCTGCCGGAAGGTTGCTGAAGCGGAGGACGGCGGAATGGTGGAAGTCTGGGGAGACGGCAGCGCGATTCGTTCGTACACCTACGTCGAGGACATGGTGGATGGGATCTACCGTCTCATGCATTCCGAGCTCAACGTGCCAACAAACATCGGCAGCCCCGAATACGTGTCAGTGAACCAACTAGTTCAGACGGTGGCAGATGTGGCAGGAAAGCGAATCCGCATTGCCCACGTTGCCGGTCCGGTGGGTGTACGGTCACGAAACTTCAGCAACGAAAGGATCTATTCGACCGGATGGCGTCCGCGCTTTTCCCTGAGCGAAGGCATCGCCCGGACCTACCCATGGGTGGAATCACAGGTTCGGCAGCATCGGGCACTGCGTGGTTCGCGGGCGGGAGCTGGAGTCTAGTCGGTTTTCTCGGGGCGACCTGAGGGAGAGGTGGGGCGGTCCTGCACGGCGCTACCTCGCACGGCGACGTGATATCCCGAGGTGGACAGCGTGCGCTCGCGTCGAGCGAGGTCCCAGTCGTGATCCACCATCATCTTGACAAGCTCGGTGAATGAGACTTTCGGTCTCCACCCGAGTCGTTCGCGCGCTCTTGTAGCGTCACCCTGAAGATGGTCTACCTCGCTCGGCCGGAAGTATCGAGGGTCGACCTCGACGTGCGCTTGCCAGTCGAGGCCAGCATAGCCGAACGCCTGTTCGAGGAACTCGCGCACCGAGTGCGATTCACCCGTCGCCACGACGTAGTCGGCAGGTTGGTCTTGCTGGAGCATCAACCACATTGCCTCCACGTAGTCGCCCGCAAATCCCCAGTCGCGGCGTGCGTCGAGGTTGCCGAGATAGAGTCTCTCCTGCAGTCCTTCCTTGATCCGCCCGATGGCACGAGTGATCTTGCGCGTCACGAATGTCTCGCCGCGACGCGGTGATTCGTGATTGAAGAGAATGCCGTTGGTGATGAACAAGCCGTACGCCTCGCGATAGTTGCGGGCGTACCAATGAGCGGCGACCTTGCTCACCGCATATGGACTGCGGGGGTGAAATGGTGTTTCCTCGTGCTGTGGCGGCGACGCAGCGCCGTACATT
Source organism: Nitrospira sp. (assembly GCA_035310605.1). Lineage (GTDB taxonomy): Bacteria > Nitrospirota > Nitrospiria > Nitrospirales > Nitrospiraceae > Nitrospira_C. The sequence goes on from DATGEA010000064.1 coordinate 2,072, forward strand.
TCTGACGAGCCAGCCTGATACACCTTCACCCGTCCGCTCGACGCCGCGCTGTAGTCGCGCACTGCCTCGAGTACGCGGAGGGTGCCTAGCCCAACTACGTCCGCTGTGTACTCGGGCTGGTCGAAGGACACTCGGACGTGCGACTGTGCGCCGAGATTGTAGATCTCCTGCGGTCTGTATCGCTCCAGGATCTGTCGAATCACGCGCCCATCGCTCAGGTCACCGTAGTGGAGGTGGAGCGAAGGGGACTCGTGGGGATCGGCGTACAGGTGGTCGATCCGTTCGGTGTTGAAAGTCGAGGCACGGCGGATCACACCATGAACCTCATAGCCTCTGGCTAGTAGTAGCTCGGCCAGGTACGATCCGTCCTGTCCCGTAATGCCCGTGATGAGCGCACACTTATTTCCCTGGTCCGTCATGCGATTCGGCATCCTCCGCTGTCGTGGGTCCTACTGAAACGGGGCATGAGAGTGTTCTACGTGCGGTCTCCTGCCCTCAACCGACTCTCACAGCAGGTTCGCGGTTCGACAGCTAGGCTGAACGTGGAACCGAGGGATAATAGGTCCGCCTGCAGCCGACCGTAGCCGACGGCGCCCGCCAACAAACGACAGGACAAGAAGTTACGAGGTGCCTCGATGCGAGACAAGGCGGTCGGCTTCGGGGCCATTGGTGAGCCGGTGGGCCGGTCCCTTTCCCAAACCACTCTCCCCCACATCCCCTTGGCAGTTCTTCCAAGAGAAGGTGGGGGAGCGATCAGCGTTCCACGTCCAGCGTCACTTCCGCATGTTACTGCTCAGGTGGCAGGAGTGAACGCGGAGAACGTAAACCGGTACGTCTGCTGTGTGGCATCGTACTCGGCGTGGAACTTGGTCGGGTGCGGGCCGGCCAGCCCCGG
>DATGEA010000065.1:0-7789 GCA_035310605.1 Nitrospira sp.
CCGGGAGGAATCGGACGCCTGCCTCTTCCCCCTTCAGCACCACCGGTCACCGCGATGTTGACCACGGCTGGCGTCACCTTTTTCACGATTTCCGAGAAGCCCTGCGCCATCGACGGAGGAACTCCCGCAGCCATCGCAGTAGGATCGCCCGGAATGGGGTTGAGTGTGCAGGCGATTGTGAAGAGGCAGAGACAACTGGCGAGGCCGAGCGCACGACCATCCTTACTCCACTTAGCCATAACCGGGTTCCTCCAGAGGGTTATAGAATCCGATATCTCTCGTACGAAGGGCGTATTGTACACTATCCGTTCCGAAGGCTTCAAAGACTAATAGTCCCCTTCGGGCCTCCACCGCCACCGCCCGAAGGGGACTACTTTTTTTCCGAAATCTTGTCGGCCAGACAGGCGTCGCCAATGCGGAAGTCTAGGAGGCGTGTCTCCTTGCCTCCGCATCTGCCTCCAATTGCCCAAGCCAGGAATTCTGAAGCCTCAAGGCCAACCGCTTCTCAGCCTGATCGAAGGACACCACCCGTAAGGTATTCGGCGCTCCTTCGTAGGTGGGCGGCCAATACCGGTGTTCAGGCACTTGAGGACGGAGATACACCACGGGATACCATTGATTGATTCCCGGAGCCGTCGGCCAATCCAAGGTCGCCCATCCACGTCCCTCAGCCTGCATCAGCGACTTGTTGTGCTTCAGGTCCAAAAGGGCGAATTCCAGCAGCGACCAGTTGTCGCGACGGAAGCCAGGCTGCGCGTGCGTCGTCCGGCCCAGAAACAGCGTCACCGGGTATTCCTGTTCCGTACTCGACACGACGACAACTGCCAGATAATCGAGTCCGCGTTGCCTCCCCAATTCGGCAAACTGCGACCAATCTCCGTTCGGCTGGGGTCGAATATGCTCGGCTGGGATGATCTCCTTGATGGTGACGGGAATGGCGCGACCGATATCCTTCTGCAGCGTTTCTCCTAAACGCAACAATGCCTCATCGGGGAGATTGGGAGCCGCTCCCGGATCTGACGTATCGGAGACGAGGACCAATCCGGCTTGCAGGGGCCGTTGCTTGCTCTTGAGCAATGCCTCCTGGTCGGTCCGCTGTTCGAAAGACACGTAATCGCCGATTCTGGTCGGCGGAAGCGCCGACGCACAAGACACTAGTAACACGGCGGTCAGTATCAGGCTTGAGCATTTGATTACCCCGCGCATCACCCACCTCCCGGTTCAGGACATCGGCCCGGTCCCCCGCACGACATCATAATATACGTTCGCTCCCCCAAGTCGGATCTGTCAAGCCCGTGTTTCCTCTTGTAATTACCCCGCCGCTGAGCTACCGTACGCCCTGATCGCGACGCTCAGAGCACCTGTAGTGCCTTTCCCTTCCGGAAGAGGAGGGGTCCCATGTTCGGCCGGCTCAACGCGGATTCTATCGAACTCTCGATCGTGATCCCGGCTCATAATGAGGCCGGCCGCATCCTTCCGTACCTTCAACAGATTACCGAGTACTTCGAACAGCAAGACCGCCCGTACGAGGTGCTCGTCGTCGACGATGGCAGCACCGATGCGACCGCAGCGACCGTTGAAGCCTTTGGCCGTTCCGTTCCGGCCGTGCAACTGCTTCGACTGCCGGTATGTCGGGGCAAGGGGGCGGCAGTCCGACACGGCATGCAGTCGGCGGCCGGATGCCTTCAACTGTTCACCGATGCGGACGGAGCCACTCCCATTCAGGAATTCGCGCGACTCGAAAAAGCCTTGGCCGGGGGGGCGGATGTTGCGATTGGGTCACGGGCCCTTGCTGCACGGTCACCGGGCTTTGCCGTCGAAGCGCGCCTCTATCGAAGCGTGCTTGGGTTCCTCTTTAATGCAGCCGTGCAACAGATCGGAATCAGGGGAATCTCGGACACTCAATGCGGATTCAAGCTGTTCCGCAGAGTCGTAGCGCAGGACCTCTTCGGCTATTCTTCGATCGACGGGTTCGGGTTCGATCTTGAGTTGCTTTATGTTGCCCAGCAACGGGGGTATCTGATCGCGGAAGTGCCGGTAAACTGGTCGGATCAGCCCGGTTCAAAGGTTCGAGTTTTCAGGGATGGACTCGCCATGCTCCGCGAATTGACCGTCATTCGGCAGAATGACAGCAAGGGACGATACAGCACATCCTCGATCGTGCCGGAATTCGTGCCGCTTGGCATGAGCCGCTTCGAGTTTCCCCGGAGATAAGGCAGTCGCTGTTGTCCTTTGTTCTGCGGCTCACCCCGACAACAGCCGATAGACCGACACCTTGTGGTCTTCGTAGACTCTGATCCAACCTCCCTCGCGTGCAAGCGTCCGATCCAGGAGAGTGTTTTTTCGCACCATAGCCCAATCAACGGAGTATTTGTTCAACACGGTCAGATCCGGATGGTCTGTTCCGGTCAAGGCGACATAATCCTGAAAGATCCGGCGCTCTCCACGCTGCCAAGCGGGCATTCGGCCATCGATAAAGATTTTTTCCTCCGGCAGCCACCAGAGCAAGAAACCGCCATAGGCATAGTCGTTGAGCAGACGCTGCCCGACCAGTTCGCGATGGGTACGTACCCATTGCACGGCCTCGATAGGATAGGACGTGCCTCTGAAATACTCCGCCGGTTGTAAGCCGGATTGAACGACGTGCTGAAGATGCTCGGGCCCCAGCCATAACAGCATCCCTCCCGCAGCGACCGTTACGATCAAACCCCAGCTCCTCGTCATAGCGGCCTCGGACGGCAACCACCTCCCGAGATGGCGGAACCCCGCTGCCAGGAGTTCCGCGCAGAGAGGAAGGCTCAAAATGAGGAAGAAGGGAATGTTTCGCATGTGGCGAAACGACAGCAGGAGAAACAGCCCCCCGATGACCCAACGTACCGGCTCAACCCGCCGGTACCACAGCACCATGGCCAGCCCGAGCCCTGCCAGATATAGCGCATAGCTCCACCCTGCATGCCCGCTGATCGACATCGGCTGCCATTCCTGCACCGTGTCGAGCATGAACTGATTCGACAGCGAGTCCAGGATTTCTACATGCAATCGCCATCCATAGGGGTTCGCGAAGGTGACGAGGACGGACACGACCGTAATGAGCATCAACCGGGTCAGATCCGACCACGAGAACAACTCCTCATCAAGACCGGACGTGAACAGCATGCTCCGGTCAGACATCCATCTGATCACCGCGGTCGTACCGATGAGGAGCCCCAATACAAACAAGCCCGCGGCAAATCCTCCGTGGAGATTCGCCCAAAGCAGGAACAGCGGAGGAATGCACCATCGTATCCACGGCTGGCCGGTCTGCCACCGTTTCAGGATGCGTAGCAGGACGGCTAAGCCCAATAGCGTAATGAGTTGAGTCCTTGCTCCGAGATAGGGCAAGGCCACCCAGAGGGACAGAATGCAGGCGAGCCATCGCACGGCCCTCCCGCAGGGCGCCAACGAACTCGCAAGCAACCAGGCACTCACCGTGATCGTGCCAAACAGGAGGATTATTCCGAGCCCCCCGAACAGGGAATAGAGCCCTCCGATCACCACATCGGTCAGCCAGGCATGTTCGACCCAGCCCCAGTCGGACATGGTATGGGAGTACGGATCCAGAGTGGGAAGCCTCCATCCTTGATTGAGAAAATCCAATCCTGTTCGCAGGTGCCATCCCAAATCCGGTTCCGTGAGAGGCTGGAGCACAAAGTTCAGAATGACGAGCAGGAGCAGGGCGTTCAGCGCTGGAAGTCTATCGCAGGGGGTACGGGGTGAGGGATAAGGGAGATCGATGCCGGAAGACACCGTTGGTTTTACCCGCCTGCGCTTCACGCTTCACGCCTCACCGTTGTTGGCCGTCTCGCCAGCAGATTTCCCATGACCAGCCAGTCCACGTCCGTCCTTAGAAAGCAACGCACCGCCTCTTGCGGTGTGCAGACGATCGGTTCGTTTACGTTAAACGACGTATTGAGCAGCACTGGAATGCCGGTCTGGCGCGCGAAGGTTTCGAGAAGCAGGTGGTAGCGCGGATTCGTATCGGCATCGACTGTTTGGACCCGCGCTGAACCGTCCACGTGCACGACAGCGGGAATCGTACCTTTGACGGAGGCTCGGACCGGAGCCGTAAACAGCATGAAGGGAGAAGGACCCGGCAGCTCAAAGTACTCGGCAGCCCGTTCTTCCAGCACGGACGGTGCGAAGGGACGAAACGGTTCACGGAGTTTCACCTTGGCATTGATCAACGCCCGTATATCCTCCCGACGAGGATCGGCCAGCAGGCTTCGATTGCCCAGCGCGCGCGGGCCCCATTCCATCCGGCCCTGGAACCAGAACACCAACCGTCCACGCGAGATCTCCTCCGCCACTTTTTCGCAGAGGAGAGCATCGGGAAGCCACTCGAACAGCAGACCCGCTTCTTCAAGCTCGTTCCGGCAGGTCTGCTCAGAAAATTCTGGCCCCCAGGAGGCCGAACGCATGACCATCCGCTCAGTGAGACCTCCACGCCGCGCCGTCAACCACAGGGCTGCACCGAGTGCAGCCCCGGAATCGCCTGCGGCAGGAGGAACATAGACCTCCTGAAATCCGACTTCCCGCCACAGGCGAGTATTGGCCACACAGTTGTACGCCACCCCGCCGGCAAGACATAGCCGATCCAGTCCCGTGAGTCGTTTCACGTGGCGGGCAAGATGCAACAGGATCTCTTCCAGGACCAGTTGCGCGCTTGCAGCGATGTCCTGATGGCGCTGCGTGACCGGTTCCTCGGGCAGTCGTGCCGGGCCGAACAGGCGAATAAATTCCGGTGCAAATATCCGGCACCGCGCCAGATGAAAATCCAACAGGCTCGTATCGAGGTAAAACTCCCCGTCCGGCAGGGAGCGAAGGACCTGACTCCGCAAGGCCTGTGCAAATCTGGGCTCCCCATACCCGGCCAAACCCATCACAATGTATTCATCATGGTCCGGCTTAAACCCGAGATACGCCGTGATCGCCGCGTAGAACTGGCCCAAAGAATGAGGAAGCGGAATGCGCTTGAGGACCTGAATATTGCCCCGCTCTGCGCGCGCGAGCATCGACGTATGGGATTCGGACGCCCCGTCCACCACCAGCACCGCCGCGCGCTCGAAGGGCGAGACCAGCATCGCGCTGGCGGCATGGCAAAGATGGTGATCGAGAAAAACCGGAGGCGGGCAGCCCGACCCGTCAACGAGGCGTGCAAGATACGACCGGAGAAACGCGAGTTCTTTCCACTCATGAGCCAATCGCTCCGCGCTCCTCCTCCCTTTGGCTTGAAACAATTGCGGGGAGCGAAACATGGCCCCGACGGCGAGCGCCGCACGGCGGCCGATCTGCCAGTACTTCCACGGCACCGCTACGGCATCGACGTCGGAAAGACGGACGCCTGCGTGTTGAAGACAGAACCGAATGGCATGCACCGGCAAGGCGGTAACGTGCTTCACCCTGACAAAGCGTTCTTCCTCCGCGGCCGCGATGACCCGCCCGTTTTCGACCAAGGCCGCCGCAGCATCCCGCATGTTCGACAGACCAAGTGTCAGCATTGGGTCATCGTCTGTAACTCAAGAATCGCCCCACGATGGCGCAGGATAGCTGAGGCCTCCGAGGGTCGCAAGACGCCCGCTTCCCTGTTGCATTCGGTCTGACATTTCGGTACGGTGCTCATCGTCAAATGATCTCGGTAAAGCGATTCTCACGATAGCCACTCCAAACACCATGACATCCGCCACGCAACGGTTTTACTGGCTCTCTCGGTCTCTCCCGCGATGGACGGCAGCCTCGATATTGCTCTGCACCATCGTCAGCCTCGCCGGTTGCGATAAACTCTCAAACCCCTTCCGCCGGACCCCCATTCCGGACATGGGCCCAAGAATGCCCAACTCGGTGAAGCTGACCTTCGATCCGTCGTTTACCAACCTCAAGATGCATTACACAGACGGGTGCAACAGCCCGCATGAGTTGTCGGTCGGGACAGAAGCCGAATCCGTCCTGATCGACGCCGCTTCCCAAAACTTTCAGGCCGTCAGCGTGACGGGAGGCACGGAATCGCCGACACCGCCGGATACCGAGATTCTCGTGTCTCTTCAGCGCTCCGGCCTCAAGCTCTGGGCGGACAGCCTATACGATCGTGTCCCCGCCGACATGACGCTGGAAGCCTTGCTGACGTTCAAAGACGCCGCAGGCAAGGAGTTCGGCCAACAGACGATTTCGATCACACACAATCAGCGCTTGATTCTGGAACCGACACAACGCCGATGCGACTACGGCAACATCAATGAGTTTGTGTATGACGCCGGAGTCGTCCTCTCGATCCAATTCATCCGTGCCAGCCGCGCACAGTTGGCGGGCGTGAGCACCGTTCCTCCTGTGAAAGCGGCCGCCGCTCCGGCACGACCCGACCAATCGCCGGCGAGCGCTCCGGGCAAGACTGTCCCGTCGGCGCTTTCATTCAAGGCCACGATGCTGGATGAGAACGGCAATCTGATCTTTGAAGGTGGCGAGCGGATCCGTGTACGCGTGGATCTGGTAAACAGCGGCGATCAGGAGCTCCACAACGTTACGGCGAATCTTACGGGTACGTCCTCGCTCCTCGCGCAGTTTCCGACCACCACCTTGTCGGCCGGCCGGCTCCAACCGGGCCAATCGCGCTCACTCGAATTCGTTGCGACGCTCCCGCAATCTCCCCAGCAACAGAGGGCCGAGCTCCAGGTGGCGGTCGTCGATCCGGCAAGCGGCTCCCCGCCCCCGCAGGCTCTCTCGCTTTCCATCCGACCGACCGGAGTCAAGGCCGATGATGTGGACCAGATCCCTGCCGCTGCGGCCGAATTCAAACGTCCCGACACCTACCTGTTGTCGATCGGCATCGGCTCCTATCGCGACCATCAACTCTCGACAAGAAAGTTTGCGGCGGCAGACGCGGAAATACTCACGACCTACTTCCAGTCGCTCGGCGGGTTGCCCGCATCAAACGTGCGGTTGCTCCAGGACTGGAAGGCCCTGCGTCCCGATATCGATGAGGCGCTACTCGATTGGCTGCCGGCGCACATGAACAAGGATGCGGTGGTTGTCGTGTATTTCGCCGGGCTCGCCACGGTCTCCGCGACCGGGGAGGTTTACCTGGTTCCCTACGATGGCAATACGACCAGCCCATCCCGTTCCTATCCGTTAAAAGATCTGGACGCCGCGCTCAGCCGTTTGAAAGCCAAACAGACCCTGTTCTTGTTCGACGGGACGGTGACGAGATTGGGGGGCGACGGCAAGACGAAGGTTAGCCCTCCTCAGTGGAACCCGACAGGAAGTTCCACATTCCACATCGTAGCGAGCGGCGGAATCGGCAAGGTGCTGGAAGACGACAAACACAGGCATGGGCTCTTCACGTACTATCTGCTCCGCGCACTTCGCGGTGAATCCGATACCAATCGGGATGGTGAAATCACCCTGGGAGAAACCACCGCGTATCTCGCCCAGAAAGTGCTTTGGGCATCCAAAACTCACCACGGTCAGGAACAACGGCCGCTCATCCTTCCGCCGATTCGTGGTACCGATCCGGCGGCCAACTTTCCCTTGAGCAAACTTGCCGTAATCCAAGCAGCAGAAGCTCCCTAGCAGCGGGTTTCCAACTCCGCGACAGCCATTTTCACCTTTTGCCCGGCAGCTCAGCCTTGAGGATCGGACCTCTCGTATGCGGGTGATACCCGCTGGGCTCTCTGAGATCGTTCCGGCTGGTCGAACTCTGCTGAAGTAACTCCGAGTTCCGGCAATAAAAAAGGGGTGGAGGACCCTATCCCCCACCCCT
>DATGEA010000066.1:0-3535 GCA_035310605.1 Nitrospira sp.
AGAAACGACCAGACCCCGAAGCGCTACTCAAGCGAGTGCAGGCGGAGGAAGCTCGGCAGGCGGAGGGAAAACTCAAAGTCTTCCTCGGGGCCAATCCCGGCGTGGGGAAAACATACGCCATGCTTGAAGCGGCACACGAGCAGCGGCGTGATGGCGTGGATGTCGTCATCGGCGTGGTTGAAACGCACGGACGATCTGAAACCGAGACCTTGGCGGCCGGTCTGGACGCACTGCCCCGCCGCGCAGTTGACTATCGCGGCGCCATACTCAAGGAATTCGATCTCGACGCGGCCCTGGCGCGTCGCCCCACCCACATCCTTATTGATGAACTGGCACATACCAATGCGCCGGGCCTTCGCCATGCCAAGCGATGGCAGGATGTCCAGGAGTTATTGAAAGCCGGCATCAACGTCAGCACCACGGTAAACGTCCAGCACCTGGAAAGTTTGAATGACGTGGTGGCCCAAATTACCGGCGTGCGCGTTCGCGAGACTGTTCCGGATTCTGTGCTCGAACGGGCAGACGACGTGGAGCTCATCGACCTTCCGCCCGACGATCTTCTGCAGCGGCTCAAGGACGGGAAAGTCTATGTCCCCGAACAGATCCAGCACGCCATCCAGAATTTCTTCACGAAGGGCAATCTCATAGCGCTGCGCGAACTGGCTCTGCGCCGCACGGCCGAGCGGGTTGACCAGCAAATGGAAGTCTACCGGCGCGACCACGCGGTGGTGCGAACCTGGCCGGCTACGGAAACGATCCTGGTGTGCGTCAACATGAAACCGCGCGGCCCGCGCCTGGTCAGGGCCGCGCGCCAGATGGCCGCAGACCTGCACGCCAAATGGATCGCGGTCTATGTACAGATCCCCCGGCATCTCCGATTAGCCCAGGCCGAACGGGACCGCCTGGTGCAGACCCTGCGGCTGGCGGAGCAGCTGGGAGCCGAAACGGTCACGATAACCGGTGAGAACGTGGCTCATGAAATCTTGAGCTACGCACGCAGCCGAAACGCGACGAAGATTATTGTTGGGAAACCGGTTAGGTCCAGGTGGAAGGAATGGATTTTCGGATCCGTGGTGTCGGAGCTCATCCAGCAAAGCGGGGAGATCGACATCTACGTCATTACGGGCGAGGCCGGTGAAGGGCAGCCGCTCGTCCGCCGCAGTCTCCAGAGAACCAGCGGCGTCTCGGGATATGCCTATGCGTCCTTCGGGGTGTTGAGTGCGAGCGCGGTCGCCTTGCTGATGTTCCCCTATTTTGCGGCGGCCAATTTGATCATGATGTATCTCATTGCCGTGATCGTCATTGCGATTCGTTGCGGTCGCGGTCCTTCGGTGTTGGCCTCAGTCTTAAGCGTGGCATCCTTCGACTTTTTCTTCGTTCCGCCCTACTACTCTTTCGCCGTTTCCGATATTCAGTATCTGTTGACCTTCGGCGTGATGCTGGTGGTGGCCTTGGTTATCAGCAATCTCGCCGTGCGGCTTCACCAGCAAGCCGAGTTGGCCCGCTATAGAGAAAGACGCACCGGAGTGCTGTATGCGATGAGCCGCGATCTGGCTACACATCGTGGGACAAAAATGCTGGCTCAGCTAGCGGCAAAGCATCTTCGGGATGTGTTCGACGCTCAGGTCGCGATATTTCTGGCGGATGCGGACAGGCGGGTGCAGTTGCAACGCGGTGAAGGGCTGTATTTTGAATTCGACCCCAAGGAGTCGGGTGTGGCTCAGTGGGTGTTTGACCACAACGAGCGAGCCGGACTTGGAACCGATACGCTACCGGGAGCCATCGCGCTCTACCTGCCGTTGGTCGGCTCCGCCGGAGCGATCGGGGTGGTGGCGGTGCGGCCAACTGACTCCAGCCGACTGTTAGACCCTGATCAGCTGCACTTGCTGGAATCGCTGTTGAACCAAGTTGCATTGGCGATTGAACGGACGCGTCTGTCTGAAGAGGCGCAGAAGGCTCACGTGCGTGCAGAAACGGAGCGCATGCGGAATGCCATTCTCAGTTCGGTTTCCCACGACCTGCGGACTCCGCTGGCGGCGATTACCGGGGCCGCCAGTAGCCTGCTGGACGAACGGGGGCGTATCGATTCCGCAGCTCGCCTCGAGCTCGCTCGTTCTATTTACCGGGAGGCCGATCGTCTGGACCGCTTGCTCAAGAATCTGCTCGACATGATGCGAATTGAGGCAGGGGCCGTGCAACTCAACAAGGAGTGGCACCCCGTGGATGAGGTGGTGGGAGCGGCGCTGGCCAGATTGGAGGGACGGTTGCGCGATCACGCCGTCAACACGGCGTTTCCTGCCGACCTGCCGCTGGTGCTTGTCGATGGAGTGCTGATGGAGCAGGTACTGATCAATCTTGTGGAGAACGCCGCGAAGTACGCGCCCCCGGGGAGCGCTATTGATTTGTCCGCGTCGACGAGCGAGCGCGAAGTGATCGCCGAAGTTGCCGATCGAGGGCCGGGGATCCCGTTCGGCGAAGAGGCCCGCATCTTCGATAAATTCTATCGTGCCAAGCCTGCGCGAGAGGGAGGGGTCGGTCTTGGATTGACCATTTGCCGTGGAATCATCGAAGCGCACGGGGGGCGTATTTGGGCGGAAAACCGCTCAGGGGGCGGTGCTCTCTTCCGATTTGCGATCCCGTTACCGGATCAGCAGCCGCCTGTGGAAGCGGAGCAGACTGAGGCCCGGCAAGCGTAATTCTCGTCAATCTAGGAGCGGTGATCGACGCCGCAGTGTCGTATGTCACAGGAAGCCACGATACTCCTTATCGAAGATGAATCGGAGATTCGTCGCTTCCTGCGGACGACGCTGCCCGCGCACGGATTTCGGCTCTATGAAGCTGCGACGGGAAGCGATGGTCTGGCAGAGGCCCAAGCGAGAAATCCCGATCTCATCCTGCTGGACCTCGGTCTGCCGGATCTTGAGGGAAGCGAGGTCATTCGCCGCGTGCGGGAGTGGACTTCCACGCCGATCATCGTGCTGTCGGCGCGAGACCAGGAACAGGTTAAAGTGGCCGCGCTCGACTTTGGTGCAGACGATTATGTGACGAAACCGTTCGGGATCAACGAGCTGCTCGCGCGAATTCGAGCAGCTCTTCGCCATGCCTCCCGATCGAGGTCTGATAGCGGAGAGACGATATTTACACTCGGAGATCTCAAGGTGGACCTGGGACGCCGACTGGTCTTTGTTTCTGAAAAGGAAATTCATCTCACGCCGATTGAATACAAGCTGCTCACGACCCTGATCCGGTATGCCGGCAAGGTGTTGACTCACCGGCAGCTCCTGAAAGAAGTCTGGGGGCCCTTGCACGTGGAGGAAGGGCATTATCTCCGGGTCTACATGCGTCAGTTGAGAAACAAACTGGAGAAAAACCCAGCCCATCCCCGGTATTTGGTGACGGAGTTGGGCGTTGGTTATCGGCTCCTAACGGAATGACCTCACGCAAACTCTCTTTTACAATTCCTTTACCTACATACATTCGGATGTGATCCAGTTTTGATGTCCGACGGGGTAAAGTGCGCAATGCAAGCTCGGGA
>DATGEA010000067.1:0-7375 GCA_035310605.1 Nitrospira sp.
GCCGGTAAAATCTGCCTCCGTTGGCATAGGGGGCTCTGAAGGGAGAGAAGCCTGACAGGGGGTATATGAAGGTTCATCAGTTTGTTGTTTCAACTGTCCGTTGAGAAGAGTCTGCGACACTTTTTGACGGAGGATCCACGAAGATACACACGCCCACGTGAGTCTCACGACAAAACGGCTCGATCATTTTGGAGATTTATAACCATGACGGAATCAAGACGGCACAGAGGGCGATCAATTTTCGTGAGAACGGCATCATTTTGTCGCAAGATGAACAAACTTGTGCTGGATTGGTACGAATGCTACTGCGAGCGGGCACGACTAACCAGCTGAAATAATGAGAAGTTGTATTTTCATTTAAGACATTTCCAGATTGTGCGTCATTGAGCACAACCTTTGCAAACCTGCTGGTTGCCTTATTGTTGCGGTCACAGATGGCTGAACTGCACGAACGCGTATGACCCCGCAACAAATCAGATAATGCTAGGTAATCTGAGAAAAGAGTGGGAAAAGTGACGATGAGTCGGGAATGAGCGCATCTAAAAGGAGGATGGGTATGAACGCAACACGGTTGAGCTGGCGGGTGTTGAGCGGGATGGCTGCCATGGCCCTAACGCTCAGTGCGAGTCCAGGTTTTGCCGCAAACGAGAATGAAGTGGCGGAGCACTTGATCGATTTGGTCAAAATCGGCCGTAGCGTGATGTCCGAGCAGATGGCGAATATTAATGATCCATCGAAGGCGGACAAAGGTTTTACCGGCGGCTATATGGCGGCTCAGGTCATCGAGCGATTTAAGAAGAAGACCAAGATCGATTTGCGGATTCCGAATGTCGTCCCCCAGGCGAGCCTCTATCTCGCGCTGGTCGAGGCGGAAAAGGATGTGGTGGATGAAGTCCAACCTGTCATCAATAGACCGGGAATCGGTTTCAAAGGTTTCATCCCCGCCGTCTTTGCTCGGAAGAGCGGAGAGTACTTTTATAAGAAGACCGGTGTGAAATTGAAGCTGACAGGGATTGACTATCGCAACCCCAACAATCGGCCGGATGATTTTGAAGCCGAGGTCCTACGGATGTTCAGCGATCCACGTCATCCAAAGGGGCAGACCTATGTGCGGAATACGATGCTCGATGGAAAGCCTGTGCTTCGTATGATGGATCCGGAATATGCCGGTGCGACCTGTCTGAGCTGCCATGGCGCGCCGAAGGGGACGAAGGACGTGACCGGCGGTCGTAAAGAGGGATGGAAAGAAGGAGACTTGGCTGGGGCTATCAGCGTCGTGCTTCCGCTCAAGTAAAGAAAATCGAAGCGAGAGTCGTGGTACTTGGCGATAACAACCTGGAACCAAGGAGAAATAACGATGAGCAAGATTGTAGTCGTGGACGATTCCTATGCTGAGTTGCAGGTGATCGAAGGTGTGTTAAAGGGAGCCAACCATTCGGTGGTGTCGTTCCCGAATACCGAAAAGTTGGAGGATAAGGTCGTGGGCGAGAAGCCGGATTTGATCGTCTTGGACGTGGTCATGCCGGGCCGCAATGGATTCCAAGCATGCCGTGATCTGAAGAACGATGAACGGACCAAGGGTATTCCCATTATCCTTTGCACCTCCAAGGGAAATGAAAGCGACAAGTTCTGGGGGCAACAGCAGGGCGCCAATGCCCACATTGTCAAGCCGTTCAAAGGCGAAGAATTGCTGGCCGCTGTCAAGCGCGTGCTGGGATAAACGCCATGGCTGCTGCACAGAGCTCCGCAGCGCTCGCGCCAGGCACAACGGGCTCTGTCGCCTCCTCTCCCGGGGGCGGCTCTGCTCCGGCAACGGGCACCTCCACTGTGCGTGCCGCGATAGTTTCATTAGGGGGTGAGCTCTTCACGATTGATTTGCAGAACGTTCGGGAAGTCTTTGTCGTGGAATCCATCACCCCGGTTCCTGGCATGCCGTCAGGGTTGGTCGGTGTGACGAACCTTCGGGGATCGGTGGTGCCGTTGCTCGATTTACGAGAGACGATCGGCCTAGCCGCGGAGACGGTGCTCAAGTATGCCGTTGTAGTCAAGCATGGCAATTGGCAAGTCGGTGTCCTGGTAGATACCGTTCCGGAAATTCGTACGCTGTCGAAGGACCAGTTTTTACCCGCTCCGGTCGGTACGGGGGAAAGGGGGAATCCCTTTGTGTCGACCGTGGTTAAACTGGAGGACCGGCTACGAGGAGTTCTAGAAACGTCGGTGGTCCTCTCCCATTTCGAAGGCACGGGATAAACAGGAGAACGGTATCACGATTCACAGCGCTCACGACCGGAACGCATCGCTAGCTAGAAGGAGGAGATTCCCATGCTGAGGCTCAATGTCATGAAACGGTTTGAAGACTTAAAGACACAGGCGAAACTACTGACGGTGTTCGGCTTGGTCAGTTTGATCATCTTGATCATGGCCTCACTGGGCGTCATCACCAACAACCGTCTGAGCGCACAGGCCAACTACATTTACGTCGAATACACGGTGCCGCTGGTCGATTTCAACAGCCTTTTGTTCAACGTCAACCGTCACCACGAGACCCTGATCGACGTGGCCCGGTCGCCCCGTGCCTCGGATTTCGAAGCAGAGCTCAAAGCCCTGGCCCCCTATCGCGGAGAAGTCGAGCGGCTGATCGCTAGCTATGAATCAACGACCCTGCGTGTGTCGAGCACGGGGCGAGACGAAACGAAAGACCTCGCCGAACTCAAGGCGGCTGTCACGGATTATTTCAACCAAGGCGAAGCTGCGGTTGCGGCCATCAAGGAGAGTTTTGAAAACCGATCGTTCACCCCGAGCCAAGCGCTCCAGATGCGTGAACTGGGACAACTGGCGATCACCGTGAGCTTGGCGCCGGCCTATGAAAAGGTCGCTTTCCGGCATGCCGAACAGATTAAGACGATGGCCGAAGTCGCCAAAGACCTGGCCGAAGAATCCAAAACCATGGCCTGGAATGCCACCCTCATCCTAGTAGCCGGCGGTTGCATCGCCGTGGTGCTGGGGTTGTCACTCGGCTACTGGGTGGCGCACAAACTGGCGCAGGGTATCGGACTGGTCGCCAGCGTGGCGCAACAAGCGGCGAGTGGCAATTACCAAGCCCGTGCAAAGATCGCCTCGAAAGATGAACTCGGACAGATGGCCACGTCGTTCAACACCATGTTGGACCGTATTACGGCGCTCGTGACATCAGAAACCGAGCGCGACGACATGCAAAAGCGTTTGATGAGCTTCCTCGTGCTCGTGTCCGACGTCGGTAAGGGAGACTTGACCAAGCGCGGAGAAGTGACTGCCGATATGTTCGGAAACCTGGCGGATGGTTTCAACCTCATGATTGCCCGGTTCGGACAGCTGCTCAAGCAGGTTCGTGAGGCCGCTGAGCGCGTCAACAAATCAGCTGGTGCGCTTCGAGACAACGCCGGTCAGATGGCAGGAACCGCGAAGCACCAAGCGGATGAATCGGTCAAAACGCTCAGCGCGGTCGAACAGTTGGCGGCTCAGATGCGTCAGGTGGCGGAAACCGCCGGTGCCTCGTCTGAATCCGCCAAGCAAGTGTTGCAAGCGACGGAACGCGGTCGTGTCGCGGTACAGGAAACCGTGCAGGACATGCAGAGCATCCGTGCTGCGGTGCAACGCATGTCAAAACAGGTGAAGGCCCTTGGCGACCGGTCGTTGGAAATTTCGCAAATCGTGTCCACGATTCGAGATATCGCCAATCAGACCAACCTGCTCGCGCTGAACGCCGCCATCGAGGCGGCCGGCGCCGGTGAAGCTGGCGCCCGATTCGCCGTCGTCGCCGACCAGGTCAGAAAGCTGGCCGAAAGCTCAACGCAAGCGACACGTGAAATTGCCGATCTCGTGAAGGTGATTCAGTCCGAAACACAGGACGCGGTGGTTGCGATGGAACAGGAAACCCAGGCGGTGGAAGCGGGTTCGGCTTCCGCCCTCCGTACGGGTGAAGTGTTCAACGAGATTTCGGGTATTGCGCAACGATCCGCTGAATTGGCGCAAACCATCGCGAGTTCCGCCGCTACGCAGACGGCCTCAACCGACCAGGTGGGCCGTTCGATTAAGGACTTCACCGGTGGTGCCGTGGCTACCCAAAAAGCCACAGACGCCGCGCGCTTCACCGTCGAGGACATGGCCAAGCTCGCCGACAGTCTGACAGCCTCGGTGGCGCAGTTCAAACTGGCCTAAGGTCTGGTACCCGGGGCGCCGCAACGGCGCTCCGGGTGAGAAAGGATAGGGATGAGCTCCGAACTGGACCGGCAGGGCCTCCTCGATATTTTCGTGATGGAAGCTGCGGAAGCCTTAACGGCGCTTTCGGCAGCGGTTAACCCTCCCGGCGAAGCGCTGCCGAGTCCGCAGGATCTACAAAACCAATATGTATGGGCGCATAAGGTACGAGGGGCCTCCGGTATCTACGGCTTTACCGGCCTTGCGTTATTAGGGGAACTGCTTGAGTCCACCTTGGAGCAATCCGCCACGATCGACCCGACGCTCTGGCCGAAGACCGTCGGCACCTTGCGTGGGATGGTGGAGGCCTTCCAAGCTCAACTGGAAATTATCAAGCAAGGCGGTCAGGAAGATCTTGCCGTCAGTGAGCACTGGAAGGCGGAGATAGTCGGGCTGCTGCCGGCTCCTTCTCCTTCCTGTGCGCTTTCTTCCGAGGGAAGCGATTCCGATTCGCTGCCTTCAGAGTATTTGGTGCCCAGCATCGATGCCGAAGTGCTTTCCTATTTTGCCCCGGAAGCCGATGAATACGTGCAAACGCTGGACGTTCTGGCCAATCGGCTCCGCGAAAGTCCCGGCGATGCCGAAACCATTCAGGCGCTCTATCGGACGGCTCATACCTTGAAGGGATCGGCGCACACGATCGGATTTAAAGTGATCGGCGACGTTGCCCATCCGATTGAATCCTGCATGATTGCAGTGCGTGAAGGACAGATTCCCGTTTCTGCTGCGCTGTTAGGGACAATCGGCGAGGCGGTAAGTGTGATCCGCCTCCTCATGCGTCGTGACGACGGCAAAGTCGCGCAGTTGCGGCATGACGTGTCCGAAGTCACGCAGGCGCTGCATCAGATTTGTAACGGGGAACCGGTGGGAGTAGCACCGGTCTCGGCTCCTGTTGCGGCGCAAGACAAACAGGTGCCACAGGTGGCAACTGCCGTCCTGGAGCCGCCTGTCGCAGCAAGCGAAGCAAATACGGCTACAATTGAGACGCCTCCGCAGTTGACGGATGAATATCTTATGCCGCAGCTGGATCCCGAGGTGCTGTCTTATTTTGCTCCGGAGGCTCAGGAGTACTTGGAGTCCCTGGAAGCGCAGTTGCTCCGGCTTGAGAAAGAGCCGCAGAATCCCGAACTGATCAATCAACTCTTCCGAACAGCTCATACCCTCAAGGGCTCCGCCTACACAGTCGGTTTTCAGTCGATCGGCGACTTGACCCACTACGTCGAAGATTTCATGGGGGCGGTGAGGGAAGGCCGTATCAAGGTATTGCCAGGCCATACCGATGTGCTGCTCCGTTCGGTGGACGTCGTCCGGTTACTCATGCGTCGCGATCCGACGTTGACTGGAACGGTGCGTCAGCGTTTCACCGCTGCCATGGAGGGGCTCAAGCAACTGGACCAGCCCGCTCCTGTCCAAACCGTTGCCGCGGCCGAGGTGGTGCAGCCTGCACCCGCGCCCTTCCTCAGTGAAACAGGTCAGCAACCGGAAGTGGAGCAGGGTAAGGGCGTCGATGTCAAAGCAAAAGACGCCGGCGGAGAAGACCGCGAGGTGATTCGCGTCAGCCGGGATCGGTTGGAGCGACTGCTGAACCTCGTCGGAGAGCTGGTCATCGGCCGTGGACGTCTCGAACAACGTCTGCGTGTCTTGGAGCAGCTCTCGCAGCAGGTGCTGGCATGCAAAGTACGACTGATGGATTCGGTGCGTTCCTTTGAAGAGAAGCACACCTTCACGCTTCCCACGACAGGAGTGCCATCGTCCGATGCCACAAAATCCGGAGCTGGATCCGGAGCGGCTGCAATGCCGGGTTTGAGTGATTTCGGCAGCCTGGAGTTCGACAAGTACGACGACTTCAACATTCTCGCGAGACGTATCAGCGAAGTCACGGCTGACATATCCGAGTCGATGACCCAGCTGAGCGGTTCTATTCGCCGTTCGCACGAAGACATGAGCCATCTGCAGCAGTTGACGCTCGGTATGCGGGACGAAATCGCCCGCGCACGCATGGTACCCATCGGGACTCCTTTTACCCGGTTCCGTCGTGCCACACGCGAGATGGCGAGAACGACGGGGAAGGAAGTGACCTTGGTGACTTCGGGTGAACATACCGAAGTCGATACCGGGGTCGTCGAGCGTCTGGTCGATCCATTGGTGCACTTGGTCCGCAACGCGGTTTATCACGGGATCGAACCGGCAGCCGTCAGGGTTTCCAAAGGCAAGGCGGCCGCCGGAACGATTTATCTCCACGCCTCTCATCGGGGCAACGCGGTATTGATTGAGGTGGAAGACGACGGGGCGGGGCTCGACATCGAGAAGATTCGAGCGAAAGCCATAGAGCGGGGACTGGTCCGCGCTGACGTGGCCAGGAATCTTCCAGATGCCGAGGCTATCAAGTTTATCTTTATGCCGGGATTTTCGACGGCCGATCATATCGGCGACCAAGCCGGCCGCGGTGTCGGCATGGACGTGGTCAAGCGAGTGATCGAGAGCATGAACGGGCACATCGATGTAGAATCGATGCGCGGGGTGGGAACCAAGTTTACCCTCCACCTCCCGTTGACGCTCTTGATCGCAACCGCCTTGATGGTCAGATCCGGCGACGAGCGCTATGGGATTCCGTTGCCCAGTGTGCGCGAAGTGACCATGCTCACGACCGGTTCGCTCCAACGGATGGGCGAGCGGGCGATGCTGCATGTCGGAGATGAAGCTATCGACGTACAACCGCTGCAACAGCTCTTGTACCGAGGGAGTGCCGGTCGAGTCGAGGTCGGGAAGCCTGTTGTGATTGTCCGAACCGGTGCCGGTCCCATCGGCCTTGCTGTCGATGAGTTGCTCGGACGCCAGGAAATCGTCATCAAGCCGATCGGATCGCTCAAATCACTTGAACGTTCGAGCTTCGGCGGCGCCACGATTGATCCTGAGGGGCGAGTGGTTCTCGTGCTCGATCCCGCACGCTTGGTCTCAGGCGGCGAAAAGGCCGTGGCGTCGCTGGACGTGTCGACTGAGAGACCGGCAGCGACCGACGGCGACCAGACGTCTGATGAAGCGCCCTCACAGCCCGCGATCGAAGAGAAGATTCTACTGATTGACGATTCATTGAGTATCAGAAAGTTCGTCGGACGTATGTTGGAGACGGCGGGATATG
>DATGEA010000068.1:0-1711 GCA_035310605.1 Nitrospira sp.
ATTCCCATGCGAGCGTAGAGCTTGGCGTTCTCGACGGGAGGAATTCCCGCGGCGTCGTCGAGCAAGAGCGGGATCTTGTGCTCTTTCGCGATTGAGAACTCCTTCTGGAGCTTGTCTCCGAAGTCGGTAGTGTAGATCATCGCCGTGTTTTCGTTGATCGCATTGACCAGTTCTTCCGGCGAATATACGAGAACCAGTTTGGCACCGGCCAGCCGGATGGCGCTGTCAAAAGCGCTTCGGCCTCCGATCATGATTACCTCATGTTTCAAGCCTGTCGTATCAGGAAGTTGCCAGATGTACCTGTCGTCCGCGCCTGCCATGCAGGCGGCGGCCGCCGCGGCCATTGCACCCGCGGCGCCGGAAGTGATAATGCCGGATTCAGCCCCGGTCAACTCAGATAAGCGTCGGCCGACGGCGCGCTGCAACTCCAGTATGTTGACGAAATGCCGCGCCGCTTCCACCTGGGCCGCGCGGACTTCAGGGAATTCCAATGAGCCGCCCAGGTAAGTCCACGTGCCGCGACAATTGATCACCGTCTTCACGCCCAGTCGGGTATAGATGTTCTGACGCGGATCCGGGCCGACCGCCGCAACCGCCTTCGCATAGAGGTCGCGCGCAGCAACCTGGGTAAGTACCGGGGTAGCTGCCAGCAGTTTTACAAATGATCTCCGGCTAAAGGTCCGGATCGGCATCGCTGCCTCCTGATCGAAAGTTTCAGTGCCGCAAATGTCAAGCAATCTTGTTGCAGATGGGAAAGCGCCAGCTCTTTAATCTTCCTCCTTGCCCAGCGGAATCCGTGATCGTATCGCGAGAATGTGGGCCTTAGCTCCTGGCGTGTTCTGGTTGTAAAACCCCACGGTACAATTGGGACGGAAGTAGTAAGCATCTCCCGCCTTGGCAGGGAAGAGACCCTCGATTCCGTCCATACCGCTTCCGGCAACCATTTCTCCGTGTCCGTCAACGACCAGGTAGATTTCCTCAGCCGTCTCGTGATGATGCGGGAAGTTGGTCCCTCCCGGCGCGAAGTCCATCCAGAAAAAGCTCGTCACCACATAGGCTTGGTCGATTGCATCACGCCTGCCGTCTCGTGCTCCGACCAGCAGCTTATATAAAACCGAGGAGGGATGGCCCTGCACCGGCTCCTCTTTTACGACGTCCAGATTGACAATCCTGGGGCGCTGAGGGGGAGCGCTGAGCGCGACGTGAAGCGGGATCTTGAAGCCCATTACCAGGACTCGCAACGGCTGTGTGGAGTTATTGCTAAGGCCGTGCTTCACGCCCGGAGCCAGATACGTGAAATCGTTCGCGCGCAGGGGGAGAGTCTCGTCCCCGTAATGCAAAGTGCCCGTACCCTTAAGAACAAAAAAGATTTCTTCTTCGCGATCGTAGAGAACGTTCCGGCATTTCCCGTGGGCTTCCACGGTAACCTCACTAAAACGAGAGACACTTCGCATAATCCGATGGTCTGCATCTCCCTGGCCGAAAATTGGCTTGTAGTGGCAGGTAGCGGAGGATAGATCCGCTTTTGTCTCAACCAGGCGCGGCACGAACCGTTGCAGCCACGTGGGATCAACTGTTCGGTCCTGCGCCGAAAGCCTGATCGACATAAGTAATAAAAAAAACAGCGGGTTCTTGAACGTTCTTGCGATCAGTGTGTTCACAGTTGGTGGCACGCGGTTGAGCGCTGTATACCACAGAATCTTCTTGACCA
>DATGEA010000069.1:0-24510 GCA_035310605.1 Nitrospira sp.
TGGCCCGCATAGGTGACCACGACGGAATACAGATGAACATGGTAGGGGTTAATCAACGTCACAAATCCGCATAAGGCTGTGAGGCGAAGTAGTTGCTTCCACCGCGGAGATCCCCAGACCATCATCGGGGAAGATCTTGTATAAGGTTCTGCTAAATGATCAAGCAGCGGTGCCACACAGGCCAACCCGAGCAACCCCAGCCCATAGATGAATTGAATATGGGTGTTGGCCCATAGGACATACAACAGCGGTAGGTACCGGAAATACAGGGAGGGTTTCCCTTCACGAAAAGACAACACTATTTCCAACGTGATGGAAAAGAAAAGGATCGTCAAGAGCCAAGGCCTCGGAGTAAACACTTTCGTAAGCGCGATGGCGCTGAGAGTCATCAGCCCGCAGACCGCGACAAAATCGGAGACTCGCGCGGCAATCATTCGGTGCAGCACTAGCATGATCAACCAGGTCAGAACCAACGTGTATAGAATAATCCCGCTTTCGCCAAGGAGATGGAGAAGGCCGTAAATGGAGAGCTCGAACAGCCAGCTATAAACGATCCAGGCTTTGCCCTCCCCGTAAACTGAAAAAGGGTCAGTGGGCGGAAGCATACCGTGTTCGACTATCCATTTACCTGTTTGTAGATGCCACCAAACATCGGGATCGACAACAACCGGCTGGAGGATCCAAATCGCGGGCAGCACGTAGACCAAGGCCACTATGACCGTTCTCCGGATGGCTTCCTCATGGCCCTTCACCCAAGCCATTCCGTCCCGTGCCAGTTTCTGCTCGCGAATGACGTCCATCCCGCTTGGGGTCTTGACGAACATGCTCCTCCTCACAGTTGCAGCATTAATCCCGCCGGATTCATGTCGCTTGTCTCACATCGAATCTTGCGACAAAGTGCAACGAACGACCGAAGAACAAATCAAGAATTGGTGGGTACAAACCTAGCTGCTCTCGCCACTCAACTGGAATCATCCCGATCGTCCTGAACACCTGTTCCCAGTCCCGCCGACGCATATAATTACCTGGAAGCGCCACACCGTATCGGGCATTCCCAATATGATCCATAAATCGCAGGGTCGACTCGGCCAAAATCCCTTCCAAAAGATGATCTTTGATGATGACACTCTTCCTCGCGACACGAGCCGCTTCACGCATGAGAGTGATGGGATCATTCGTGTGATGGAGCACATCCACAAACATCACGACATCCATGCTCGCTGACTCAAACGGGATGGTTCGTCCGTCGAATGTTCGGACTGGCATCCACGTTTTCTCTCGAAGAAGCACATCGATGCCGGTGAAAGCAAGATCGGTGCGTCCTTGATTGATGCTCCGCGCAAGCTGGCCGCTGCCGCAGCCCACATCCAAGACCGATACATTCTTTGGAAGAATCGCCGACAGATGGCCGGCCAGACTACGAACTCGTCTCTTTTCAATATAGCCGGAATGGGCACATTCAATAAGGTTCATCGTCGCCGCATCCCCAAGATACTGATAAAGAAACTGGACAAGATCGTTTGGAAGCTCAGAGCCGTCAATGTCGAGCCGGGAATAACCAGCCGCATCGTGCTTTCGTAGTCAAGCTCGCCAAATCCCGTGAGCCTCCACTTGTCTATCGCCGCAAAGAGCAACCCCAGCCCAAGGAGCAGCCCCATTGTCGACAGGATGAGCCCGCGTTCGAGATACATGGCCTTAAAGAACCGCGTCAACCTAGGGTCCTCTGGCATCAGGCCCTCGCTCACGGCGAAGGTCTTCGCAAACAGCGCAAAGAGAATCGACTGATACCCACAGAGAACGGCTAGGCTCGCAAATAGCAGGGTGTGCACATCGAACGTCACGCCATGGATCGTAAGCGCCGGCATTGCCACGGCATAGCCAAGCATGCCCATGAGAATAAGGATCATTCCGGGCATCACGAACAACCACTGCGGGCTGTACATTAGGTAGAAACGAAGTGTGCGCCAGCCGTCGCGAAACGTCCTCAGATGAGGTGGGTGAGCGGTGCGTCCGTCGGGATAGAGCGTAATAGGAACCTCGGCGATCCTTTCCCCGTAGAGACTGGACTTGATAATCATCTCGTTGGCAAACTCCATCCCCGTACAGCGCAAGTCAAGCCGATGAAACAATGCTTTCGAGAATCCTCGCAGGCCGCAGTTGACATCATGAATGGGAGCTCCGAACCATCGGCGAGCCATGATCGTGAACATGGGATTGCCCCACCATCGATGCAGGAACCGCATGGCCCCCGGCTTGATCGTGCCACCCCCCCATGGCAATCGGCAGCCTACGACGAGATCGTTTCCCTCGCGCAGCTTGGCGACGAAGTGATGCAAAGCCTGGAAGTCGTAGCTGTCGTCGGCATCTCCGATGATGACGTACCGGCCACACGCCGCTGTGATGCCGCCCATGAGCGCGTTGCCGTATCCCCTTGCCGTGACATGCACGACTCTTGCTCCCATGAGCATCGCGATTTCTTGCGACCCATCGGTGCTTCCGTTATCGGCCACCACGATCTCGCCAACGACCTGATATTGGTGCAGAAAGGCTTGCGCCTTTTGAATGCAGGTCCCAATGGTCTCTGCCTCATTCAGGCAGGGCATGACGATTGACAGTTCCGGTGCAGCCTCCAAAGTGGCCGACACAGTTGACGCTGCTTCCTGACTCTCTTCACGTTCGTGATTTGACATAGACTCGCTTCCTCTCGACGCTTCAGACCTGAATCTTTTCGATCCCCCATCTCTGCACTCGCAAAGCACAGGCCGAAGTGTTGTCGCGGAAGAACCCTCTATGTTCAGATGGTTAGCCGAGCAGCCTTCTTAGGATGCGGCTCTGATGCCGCACCACTACAAACGGACCTGAGGCTCGGCCGCCTCAGTATCGCGGGAGCGAGAAACAATGAGGGGGGCTTTCGTGAGTAACTGGACGAAGAGATAGAAATCTATTTTCTTTTGACCATCTACCAGGGTTGACGTAATCATGAACCGTCAGAACTTGACTCCCAACGCGATAGATGAGGAGACGTATGCCCATTCAGCCCTCTCTCCGATTACCGTTCATTGCAGGCCTGCTCGTGGGCGGATCGATGCTCGTCGGATGCACCAGCTCGAAAGACCCTGCCTCTCCGTCGTTCGACATGTCGGAATATCGAAAGGTGATGGAAGCGCAGAAGGGACAGCAGGGCAGCCTCGATGACCCCGCTCCTTCGGCTTCCGAGATGACGGCGGAAGAACACGAACGCGCGGGAGATACGGACGCGCAGCGCCAGAACTTCCCCCTTGCGGGCGTCCATTACGGCAAGGCATTGAAAGCGGATCCCACCCGAAACAGCGTGCGCCTCAAGCTGGGACAGATTTTTCTGCAGCAGGGAATGTTCGAGCCCGCGCTCACCCAGTTCCAGGACTTGCAGACCCGGGACCCCAAATCCGCTCCGGCTCAACAGGGAATCGGTCACGTTTACCTGCGACAAGGCAAATTGCGAGAGGCTGAGGCCGCCCTCACCAAGGCCATCGCACTCGATCCGTCGAGCTGGCTTTCTCAAAATCTGTTAGGACTGGTCTACGACCAGGAACAACGCCATACCGAGGCGATCGCAGCCTATCAAGCGGCCCTGGCGCTCCGTCCGCGCGAACCGGGCGTCTTGAACAATCTTGGTCTCGCCTACGCACTGAACGGAGATCACGAGGCCGCGATCCAGGCCTATGAGCAGGCGGTCGCGACCGGCGCTGCCTCGCCCAAACTCCATAACAATCTCGGTGTGGCATACGCGCATCGGCAGCGCTATGCCGATGCGCTGGAATCGTTCAAGAAAGCGACTGACGAGCCTCGAGCCTATAACAACCTCGGAGTGGCTCTGCTCGGTCTGGGGAATGCCAAGATGGCCGCCGTCTGCTTCGAGAAAGCAATCGAAGCAAATCCGCAGTATTATGAAAAGGCCACGGAGAATCTTCGCCAAGCACGCCAGGTGCTTGGAAATTCCGCGAATGGGAGCTCCACACCTGCCTCAACCGAGGGTGTCTCGTGCCCATGATCTCAGTGGGCGCGTACGTGGCTCTGGAGGAACCGCTGTAGCATGTGCCGGCGGTTCTGGTTCAGGGCGTACACGGTAACGCCTGCATGGCATTCGACTGCCGTCAGCCATCCCAAGTTCACCAGATAGTCAAGCGAGCCGCGAACGACTTCTGTCTCGACGTCGATCCCCTCGCCATTCAGCCACCAGCTTCCTACGCCCTCTGCCGTATCTTTCGCATCGGGAAAGGAGCAGAGATAGCCGAGGATCAGCCATGCCACGACATCATTTTCATCAGAAAAGTCCGACCTGTTCATCGCCAACATGCCGGAGCAATTTCAGTACCGGCGTGCCGGGCTTCCAAAATGCGTGATAATTACTGAATCGCGTTCTCTCCACGCTTCTCCTGCGGCTAAGTCTCCTCAGGAGAGGCGGCCCTACGCTGCCGCAAAGATTTTTCGATCCAGTCCATGCTTCTGCAGTAGTCGCTGGAACGCGCGTCGTTCCTTTTTCGCGGCACGAGCGGCCTTGGAGATATTGCCGTGATGGGTGGACAATAACTCGCTGAGATATGCCCGTTCGAATTCCTCGACCACTTTCTCCTTCATGGCCTGGAAACTACTGTCGTCGGATATCACCCCTCGAGACACGAGCGTCATCGTTGGCCCGGTCAACTCCGGCCTCCCGGTCTCGGGCAGATCAAGATCCTGGCTATCGAGCGTTTCTCCGGATGCCATCGCAACAGCGCGCTGCAAGACACCTTGCAGCTCTCTGACGTTGCCGGGCCAGGCATAGCCCATCAGCTTCGTCTTGGCAGAATGCCCGAGGGTGATGGCACCCCTGCCATACTCCTTCGCATAGACCTTCAGAAAGTGACTGGCAAGAAGGAGGATGTCCTCTCTCCGGTCACGCAGGGGAGGCAGCGCGACGGACAAGACATTCAAGCGGTAGAACAGGTCTTCGCGAAATTGGCGAGCCTCGACCAGGTAGCGCAAGCTGGCGTTGGTTGCGGCAATAATTTTCACATCGACCGTTCGACTCTTGGTCGAACCGAGCGGCCTGAACTCCTGATCCTGCAACACGCGCAGCAGCTTGCTTTGCACGACCATGCTCAGCGAATTGATTTCGTCGAGAAACAACGTTCCGCCGTCGGCTTCTTGCAGCAGGCCGGGCTTCTCAATCAACGCACCTGTAAAGGCTCCCTTGCTGTGGCCGAATAATTCATTCTCGATCAAATGGTCCGGAAGCGCGGCGCAATTGATGGGGACGAACGGCTTGCCTCGCCGCTCACCTGAATAATGGATGGCTCGCGCAAACAGTTCCTTGCCCGTCCCCGTTTCTCCGGATATCAATACCGTCGACTTGGATGCACTCAAGATCGGAATCATCCCCGTCGCCTGGAGAAAGTTTCTGCTCGTCCCGATCAACGCCTGATCCCAGCTCGACATGTCAAATCCTCCTGCGATGCTTCCTGACAGACAATGACAGAATGGCCTGTATACCTGTGACTGTCGGCCCAAACCCAGCATAGGGCATGGAGGCCGCAGGGAACATTCCTCGCTCGTGTGTCCCTCAACCCACCCTAAGAGGGGTACCAGGACTGGTCGTGCTTCTCACACGCAACCAGTACCGGCCCCTACTCGCCGATTTGCGAACACTCACCAACTTCCAGCGAAACACTGAGCACATCAATTCTGCACATGACAACGGCGACCCCTTTGCCTAGAAGGGGAAATAGAGTTCAACGCCCCCATACACACCGTTATGAAATGTTTGCGTGTACTGGTAGCCTCCTTTCACCGTAAAATAGAAACGGTCAATCGGCACTTGAACAAGAGGACCGGTTTGGACCGCATAGAAATCTTTGTTCCCCATTCCCGCAAGGTCCCAGCCAGCATAGGCTGAACAGCAGACTTGTTCGCTCTTGTGAACCAACCTGGTGGCTCGAAGTCGGCTCCAGATAAAATTATCCAAGTCCGTGTAGGAGGCAATGGCATGAAACGTTCCTTTCTCATGCCAGTAGAAGGCCTCTCCCTGGACATATACGCCGACATCATTCTCGTTTGTTCTGCCTCCAGTCGGACGATCCTGCTGTTTCCACCGAAACTGAGGACCGGCAAATCCGATGAAGTTCCACGGCCCCTGCACATACTTGAGTCCTAAGGAAGGGCTTGCAAACTGGACCTCGGCATCGCGCTTCACACCGTTATCTTTGAATGTGTAGCCGAGCCCGGCTCCCAGCAATTGAACGAAAGGCTGGACAGTGGACCCACTGGACGTCAACGGAGTCCGTACCCCCAAATACGCGTAGTACTCTCCCTGATGGTCGATTTGATAACCTGTAAAGACATCCCCTGCCGCAGCGACTGTCGCACCGAACAGCAGCCCAGCAATACAGAGGGCTATGCCGCAAGAGAATGGAATTCTCGCCATTGATCTGCTCCTCGGTCCACACCTTCGATTGTAAAACCGGCCAGCACGACACCATCACATTGCATTGCCCACCGCCGACGGACCTTCAACACAAAGGAGTTCACATGCAGGGTCCCATTCTCCCCGACCAGATCGACCGTTCCCGGCATATTCACTGAAAGACCGGTCGATGAAATCTGCTCGACTCGGCCTTCCAGGGTACGGTCCGGTAACACCAGGAGACACTTGCCCCGGTAGGGGAGGCGAAGATCACTTCGTTGTGACTTTCTCGATGTCTTGACGATTTTTCTGAACACACGAAGGAGAGAGCACAAGCTCCGGACTATTCCCGGTTCAGCTTCGGGTTGATTCCAGGCACGGGAGTCTGTAAATGCGGCAACGACCAATGAATCGGCGGTCTTTTCGTCCACATCGATAAATTTCAGCCCGATCGAGACCGCATTGGGTGAAACCTCTTCCTGACGACAGATTTGGCCTTTGACAGTAAGCCAGTCGCCCACCCGGTTCTTGACACTGCACAGGATTTGCCCGTCGCCCTTCAACAATTGCTTGTTCACCCGGATGAGTGCGCCGGTTTCGTTGATATCTTTCACGACGCCGTTGAAACGTTCCTTCCCCCTGAACAATTGACAGGGCAGACGATGCCTGATGCGGAAGGTTCTTCGCCAATCCGCGACTTCTGCGGCTGCCAAAACAACCACCCCGACTAGCATGAGATTCACCGCTCCCCAGAAAAGACTCACCTCCAATCCTGGGAGAGGAACCTTCGCCATCCAGAGAAGGATGCCCGTCACCAACCCGGCAATGAGGAGCCCCATGATCATGAGATGAGGCAGGACGTAGGAGAACCGTGACAACCCGCGCCGTTGTTGGGCCTCTCCTTTGGGAGTGATAACGAACGGGCGTTTCTTCCAGGGCCTTATGGCGGTCTTGAGTGTGGCCCAACTCAGAGCGATACTGCCAGCCGTTTCATATATGTCGGACCAGAACGCGTTTCGTGAGCCACGGCTGACCGTTCTCAACATTACGAGCGTCGCCAGGTAATAAGACCCGAAAAAGTTGACCAGCGACGGGACGTCTGCCGTGACGGGGATAATTCCGAGCAACAGGGCAAACAGCGGGGCGACGAGGCAGACGACCCGAGGCACTCCATGAAGGAAGTAACAAATGGACGCGAAATAGCCGATTCTCTGCGGGAAGGCGAGGCCACGCAGAGTGAACGGATTCGCCTGAAAGAGAATTTGTACGTGGCCTATCGCCCACCGTACCCGTTGTTTGATAGAACGCTCGAATGTTTCAGGCATGAGTCCTGCCGCCAACACCTTATTGAGATAGCATGAGCGATATCCCTTCGCATGAATCACCATGCTCGTGTGAATGTCTTCGGTCACGGTCTCGGTGCGGAACCCGCCGATCTCCATCAAGACACGACGGCGAAACAATCCGCAGCTTCCGGCAAAGAAGGCACTGTTATGACGATCGCGACCAGCCTGAAGCACACGATAGAACAGCGCTTGCTCGTTCTTAAGCGAACTCTCGAGCTGAAGATTCTTCTGAAACACGTCCGGGTTGTAGAAATGATGCGGCGTTTGGACAAACGCAACATGCTCATCCTGGAAAAATCCCAGCGTGTCCTTCAAGAAACTGCTGGTCGGGACGTGATCGACGTCAAAGATCGCTATAAATTCTCCCGATGTTTCTTGCAAGGCATGATTCAGATTCCCAGCTTTTGCGTGCAGTCGATTCGCCCGGCGTATGTACTCACAGTTCAATGACTTGGCCAATGCATGAATCTCATTGCGGCGGCCATCGTCCAGCACATGCACCCGGTACCGGTCTTTTGGATAGTCTTGATTGACACAGCCGATCAGTGTGCGGCGAAGAATGCTCAAAGGTTCATCGACGACCGTAACGAAGATATCCACGATCGGGTAGCGGCGCAGTGGTACCGGCTTGCGTTCGAGTGGCGACCAGGCGTGGTAGGAAAACAACACAATCTGCAAGAAGGCATAGGCCTCGGCCGTATAGACCGCCCAGCTCACCAACAGACTGGTCCAGTCTTCGGTGTTCAGCGTGTAGAGACCTCGCCACAGCAGATACCGTGCGTACAAGAACAGGGTCAGCGCCAAAATGACCTGATGCCCTTTTTTCCTCCAACTCAGCAAGCTGATCGCTGCCAGGATTAAGAGGGATAGTGGAATGGCCACTGAGGAGCTGTAGAA
This sequence comes from Nitrospira sp., assembly GCA_035310605.1. Classification (GTDB taxonomy): domain Bacteria; phylum Nitrospirota; class Nitrospiria; order Nitrospirales; family Nitrospiraceae; genus Nitrospira_C. The sequence continues at coordinate 8,665 of DATGEA010000069.1, forward strand.
ATGATTAAGCCAAGTCATGGATGCTTTCTGTTTTAAACTCCCTCGACTGAATCGGGTCTCGCGTCGACAGCCTCGCCTTGGTTTTCTACGGCTTCTTTCCCGCAGCGGCGTGCATGACTCAGCCTAGAATGGAAAGACCCTTTCGCCTATACCGAGGAGGGAGGGGAAGCCGCTATACAGGAGTGGTACTTCTTTGGAGGGGCAAGAATGCCGCACCCAATCTGGATTGAGCCGGCTGATAGCCGCAAGCCGGGATTCAAGCCAGGTGCGGATTATCAAGAAATCGTGGATTTTATACGACCTCGTCGCTATGGTTTCAGGCAGTGGTCCGCAGCAGAAATGTCACAGTTTTCAGTCGGACAGCGATGACGACCCCCCGCATTGTAATTGCCCTTGTCTTCCTGCTCGTTTTGGCGGGTTTTTTTCATCGCTCTTTTCAATTTCTGTCGTCAGGGCCTGAGCCGACCATCTCTCCGGTTGTCGCAACCGTGAACGGCCGCTCCATTACCTTGCGAGAACTTGAGCAGGCTGCTGCCCTTCCCCTGTACCAAATTGACCAGCAGCGGAGCCAACTTCTTCAGCAAGCGCTCCAACGGAAAATCGAGGACACGCTGCTGGAAGCAGAGGCATCACGAGCAGGCGTGAGCGTCTCACAGCTTCTGGCCGAGGCCTCTCAATCGGAATCCATCGCTCGGCTCGCGAACCTGCCGGCTCCGGTCAAACGGTTGAGCCCCGGTACGACAGGGGACAATCAGGACCATGCCGTATCGCATGATCCTCAGGAGCAGGCTAGAATCCGGCAGGCCTTGCTGGTTTCCCTGCGCCGCAAGGCCGATGTTCGCATTGCCCTTCCGCCCCAAGAGCCGCCAATCCTCTTGGTCGGCGTTGATGACGATCCCTCGATCGGAGCGGAGAATGCGCCGATCACCATCGTGGAATTTTCAGATTTTCAATGCCCCTACTGCCAGAAGAGTGTGGCAGTGTTGAAAGAACTCCGCCGTCTCTATGGTGAGAAAATTCGACTGGTCTATCGGGATTATCCCGGCCCTAACCATCCCTATGCGCGGCAAGCGGCAGAAGCCTCTCAATGCGCGGGCGAGCAAGGAAAGTTTTGGGAGTATCATGATCTTTTGTTCGCCCGACAAGCTGCTGCAAGAGGATGGGACTTTACCGCCCTGGCGAAGGAACTGGGCCTTCAGCCGGACACCTTTGCTACTTGTCTAGAGACTGGCCGTTTTCGTGAAGAGGTGGCCAAAGACCTCCAGGATGGCTTGAAGCTCGGCATCACCAGCACGCCAACGTTCTTCGTGAACGGCCGTCCGCTCGTTGGCGCGCACCCTCTGACCGCCTTTCAAACGTTGATAGATAGGCTCCTCGATCAGCAGCCCCGCTCATAGCATCCTTCTTGTCGCTTGTAAGATCTCCCCGTTCTGTCCTACTCTGTGTGAGGAGGCCGGCAGATGGATGAATCAACCCGTTTGACCAAAACCAAAGAGCAGTGGGCGAAGGCGCGGCGCGGAGGAGAAGAACGGGAAGTCTTCGAGCAGGGAGACAACCGACTCCCGCCGGGGCAGCACCTTGTGGAAACTTTTCCGGTTCTGGACCTCGGGTTTAAGCCGGAGATTCCCCTTGCCGAATGGAAGATCACGATCGGCGGATTTGTTGCAAATCCTGTCGCCTGGACCTGGAAGCAGTTTTTGGCTCAGCCGCAATTCAGAGACGTCTCGGATTTTCACTGCGTGACGTCCTGGAGCCGGTTTGACAATGAATGGGAAGGAGTCAGCTTCAAGCACATCATCTCCGTGGTGAAACCACTCTCGCTTGCCAAATTCGTCCTCTTCAAATCGTATGACGACTATACGACGAACCTGCCGTTGGAGGCCTGCGACGATGACGATGTCCTGCTCACCTATAAGTGGAATGGCAATCCACTCACCAAGGAACACGGCGGTCCCGTCCGCGTCATCGTCCCGAAACGTTATGCCTGGAAAGGCGCTAAGTGGGTTAAGGAGATTGCGTTTTCAGACAAAGATGAGAAGGGCTTCTGGGAAGTTCGCGGCTATTCGAATACGGCTTTCCCGTTCCTGAACGATCGCTACGCGTAGGAATCACTGTTTTTTCATCCATCCGCCGGGGCCTTCTACAAAGTTTCCCGGTCTTGTGTTCTGAATAGCTTTTTCTCCGGCAAGAGCTTCTACCGCATCGAGCGACGTCCGGTTCCGCTTTGCAATGTCTTCGTAGGCCTGGCGGCGCTTCTGATTCACGTCATTCGTCAACGCTTGAGCATCCGGGTTGGCAGGGTTCACCGCACCGAGATAGCCGTTCGGCCTTTCCCCCACCAAGCCCTTGGCCTTGGCCTCTTCAATCGATATGGCAAAGGCCGGCAAAAGCATCGATACCGAAAACACCACAATACCTGCCGAGGCCATCAGACTCGCTTTCCCCATGACCGCCTCCTTTGCGAGACCTAAAACAGCCCGCTGTTGCTGGACAAGACTTCATCCAGTTCTTTATCGACTTTCACGCGAATCTCGTGGTCTATCTTCACATTCAAGTTGATCGTAATCGGTTTCTCCGGCGCGGCGACTTCCACGCGCGGTGTACATCCCGAAACAATCATGGCCAGGCACGCAAGCATCCATCCGGTCGTCACCGGGGCACCATTTACCTTTCGCATCGTCGCCCTCACCGAAGTCATGGCCCGACAAATTTCTTCCGCACAGATTCCTCAATATCCTGCACGAGGCGCAAGCTCTTCAAGAGCGCCGGGATATCTTCCTGTACCGTGAGATTAAAGTGAATCGGCGGGCTCTTCTTTTGATCGGGATTCTTCCCTTCGAGTCGCGCCTTCACATTTAGCCTCCCATCAACCGCATAATCCGCGGATACTTGTAGCACATTATAATGGAAGTTGTTGAGGGCCTGCAGGACCAGCTGCATGTTGGCGTTGGCTTGCATGACGGCCTTGGTCGCCTCTCGCGAAGCTTCATACCGGATCACCCCGCCGGGAGGTCGTGCCTCCAATTGCCCGTCCTTCACGGTCACCCCATGGGATCTCACGGTCACGGGAATCGAGCCGTCAAGCAGACCGCTCCCCTGCAATCCTTTCTGCTGTTCGAGACTCAAGACTTTTTGAAGATCAAGTTGCCGGACCAGCAACGTGAACGAATACGGCGGGCGTGCCAGATCCGCGCGAACACCTTGGCTCGTCACCACGCCTCCCAACAACTTGCCGCTGAAGTCTCGCACCTCCAGAACTGGCAGCGGCTTCCGCAAATCCCATTCCCCTTGAGCCGTCAACGCAATGTTGGTGACCTCCACACCGGTGTTGACCGACACGATCTTGATCTCCGCCGGGAGCGACGTGGCAATCTTCTCCTGCCCCTTCGCGACAAGATTCACCTTCGCATTTAACCCCGCAATCGTAAATTCGCCGTACTGAGCGGCCAAATTTTCCACAACGACTTCAGTCGATCCTGTCTGAATCTGCATGTGATGCTGCGCGTCCTCGGCCCAGGCCGCTTCGAAAGCGACAGTCACGCTCCCGCCTGTTGCGTCGGCCGGATAGGGCCACGGGGAGAAAAGTTGCCGTAATCGAAATTGCGCTGGATCGAATGTCACAGGGCCGAGCGTGCCGCGCAGGGTGCCGCGTCCGTTCACCAACATATGTTCAAGCTGCGCCGCAAACGTGACAGCCTTCTCCTGGCTGTGCGCGTGAACATCCGCTTTAATCAGAACAGGATTGGCGGTCAGTCGAACCGTGAGATCTGCGGGCAGGCTTCGTCTCTCTGACTGTATGAGAACAACGCCCTGGAGCGTCGCCGTCGCTTGGGCTTTCCAGACCGTGCCAGTACCCTCGACCCCCTCCAGCTTGACCGTCGCCTGTTGCGCGGTGACTAGACGATCGGCCACCCGGATCTGCGGAATACGTACCGCCAACATGGCGGGACCTGCGTCCCACCGGCCTGTTGCAATGTCGAATTTGAAAGTTAGGCGGTCCGACAACTGTACCGTACCTCGCGCGAAGGACAGTGGAGCATGACGGAACCCTGAGAACGTCGCAGAGGATGCCGGCAGGATCGCCCCTCGGACCTCTGACCCGCTAAGTGTCACCGTTCCACGCAGATCTCCGATTGCCTGCTTCAGCCCCAAGCGCTCGCTGACCGCACCACGCAGAGCGCCTTCAACATGAACAGTTCCCTCCGCGTGATCGATGTGTCGCCCCTGACCGAACAGCTGTTGGGCCACCAGTTCCATCCGGACTGGTCTATTCTTTGAGCCGTATGAGACCGTGATCGGCCCCATAGCGCTGAAGCGGGACGGCGATGCAGTCCAGAAGAATTCTCCGTTGATTTCTTGCGTGCTCGCGATGACAAGCGGGTGCAGTCCCGATGGAACGAGCTCATGCCATTTGTTCAGTGCCTGTACGTTCCCGGCATTCATCACAGCTGTAGCCAGCGTCCCCGGATTGATCGTCCATTGAACCCGCCGGGCATTCCCTGAAAACGTTCCGTTCATCTTGATGGCGATATCCTGCCCAAACCCCTTCAACTCAGGAAGAGCCGCGCTGATTTGCACGGATGCGCGGACTTCGGTCCCGGCATCGTTCCAGAGGGAAGCCACCGGCACCCCTGGGGCCGCTGTCCCGGCCCAATGGACCGTCACACTGCCGCTTACTTTCCGCCATTCCGATCCTATCGGGACGGCAAGGGCCAGGAAGGGCGCGAGTTCCTTTGCATTGACCTCCACTACTCCCTTGAGCTGGACGTACGCCTCCTGGCGAACCGACTCGGACCGCCATAAGACTATCGGCGCAGCATCGGGCTGCGCGGCACGGAGTTGGACCGACATATCGCTGGCGGACTGACCGGTTACACGCAGTTCGTAGGGAATCGTGTCGGTTCCCTGGAGAAGCACCTCAGCCACCAACTCGCCACGCTGCTGTTTGACCGTTCCGGACATCATCACGGTTCGCAGGGGACCGGTGGCTTGTTCCCGGAAAATTTTCACATGCCCAATATGCAACTCATCACAGGGAAGGAGTGGAAGCCGTTGCACGAGATCGCTGGTCGTCAAGACGTTGAGAATCGAATCCGGTGCATCAGGAGAGGCCTCTCCAACGGAGGATTGCGGTCTGTCCGAGCCGTCATGCGACATCCTGATCTCGACCGACAGATCCGACAATACGATCAGGTCGATATGTCCGGCCAGCAGTCCCAAGAGCGTATACCGTGCCTGACTCTCCTTGAGAGAGATCGTGACAATTTCCCCTGTGAGCCGCTGTGTCAGCGTGACATTCGGCACCGTCATCGACCGTAAGCCGGGATAACCGAGTTGCACGATCACATCTTCGTAGCCCTGATACGTGAGCCACCGCTCGATCAGCACAGACGAGATTGAAGGCAGGGCCAGCCACAGCCCTATCATCCCGGCGAGCAACCCCGCTACGATTCGCATGGAACGAAAGCTGTCTTTCATTGCGCCGTCATCTTACAGTGTGATGGAGTGGTTGTCCGGCAAGGTACACAGTCCTGTCAAGAGTGAACCGTGAGCACGTAGCCTTTCCCCCCATATTCCCCCTAGCTACATGCGGCCTTGCATTGGTTTCATGCCCATTTCTCGTTAAGATGCCGCCTGTGATGGCAGCAACTACCCAAGTCGTTGAGAAAATCGAATTCTGGCCCGTCGATCTTCCTCTCACGGATCCGTTCGTCGTTGCAACAGGATGTCGCACCGTGGCAGAAAACGTGTTCGTTCGAATCACGTTGACTAACGGCGTGCAGGGTTATGGGGAGGCCGCGCCTTTTCCCGAAGTCGGCGGCGAGAGCCGGGCTTCCTGCCTGACAGCGCTAGCACGACTTGGTCGCACCATGCTGGGCTCTTCGGCAGAGCAATTCAAGAATACCGCAACACACATGACCGAACAGATGCCGGGGCAGCCTGCCGCGCGTTGCGCTTTGGAAACGGCTCTGATCGATGCTCACTGCCATGCACTGAACCTGCCCATGTGGAAATTATGGGGTGGTGCAGACCTGCGTGAACGCGAAACCGACATCACCATCCCCATCTGCTCCCTTGAGAAAACTCTCGCGCTGGCGCGGGGTTGGTATGAGAAAGGTTTTCGCCTCTTCAAAATGAAAGTGGGCAACGACGTTGACCAGGACCTCCGGCGGCTCGAAGCGGTTCATCACGCGCTGCCTGAAATCGCGTTCATCGGCGACGGCAACCAGGGATTCTCCCGCGACGAATGTTTCGCCTTCGCGAGTGGTGTTGCACGATTCGGGGGGAAGATGGTGCTCCTGGAACAGCCGGTCGCACGCGAGGACTTGGATGGAATGGCCGCCATCCGCCGGGAAACCCGCATTCCCGTGGCGGCGGATGAATCGGTTCGCTCACTCTTTGATGCGCAACAAGTCGTGGCACGGGCCGCCGCGGACTATATTAATATCAAAATCATGAAAACCGGCGTGGTGCAAGCCCACGACATTGCCGCGTTCACGCTCGCGTCGGGGCTCAAACTGATGGTCGGCGGCATGGTGGAGACCAGAATCGCGATGGGTTGCTCGTTCAGCTTGGTGCTAGGCATGAAGGGCTTTGACATTCTCGATCTGGATACGCCGCTTCTGCTGGCCGAAGATCCCGCCATCGGAGGGTATACGTATCGCGGCCCTCGCCTCCAACCATGGTCGTGGCCCGGTCTGGCGCTGACCGTAGAACCGAGGCGCGCAACGACCATTATCGAGTAGTCAGCTGTCTCCCTCACATTTCTTGCAATTCAAGACTGTGCCGAGATGTTCGGTCCTGCCGGTCTCAGTCAATACCCATGGCCGGTTTGTCAGTGGGGGTTGGTGCCGAACATGTTGACCGTGTCCACAGGCCAGATCGGCAACCCAATGGCTCTCTTCGTCTAAGTGGTAGCCGATGATTGGCTGTATCATTGCAGGTTCACTCGTTTTGGAGATTCGATTCGTTGATCATATAGGGATCATCATGCGGTTAATAGATTCGACTCGGAAGCACTGCATGGGCATGTCATCGGCGCCTTCAGGCCCCCCCCGGAAAGACTGCCCAGCCTTTATGCATCAGACACTTCCCCTCGTGTTTCAGGCGAATGAACCGTACAAGCCGGCAAATCGATTCGAAAATGGCTTCAGCGATTTCGGCGTTGAAGAGGCGGGCGATGGTAAGCGAGCGCTGCAGGATGAGAATCCTAGTTTCGCCGATGCGTGATGACACGACCACATTCCTGACATCGCAATGAGCTGCCCAGGCCGGACCACTCGGGCTCGTTGACTCCGGACAACCCGCTGCTCTGGTCAATGCTCCCAGCCTCGCTGGAGCTCATTCCTGATGAGTTTCCTGCATATCTCACGCTGGCGAAGGCGGTCAGATCCGTCACGGACCCGCGGTCTATCCGGAATGAACCATCCTTGTAACTCGTCAAGAGCCAACCATCCACGGATGAAGCCTGATTGGGCAGCGCGCGGACCTGATAGTTGACTCCAGTTGCAGCATTGCCCATTCGCACTTCGGGGGTGTAGTAGCGTAACGTACCCGAAATGGCAAAACCCAAATCGGATAGATTGCCCGTGTAGGTTTGGTTTGAGGCGTGGTAGAGGTGCTCAAGACGCTCGACTTCACGGATGATGATCTCACCTTCCACAACCTTCGCCTTGGTCACAAAGTGACGATATGAGAAAGCGGCCACTAAGACGAGAATGGACAGGATCGTCACCACGTTCATTAATTCGATCAGGCTGAACCCATCCGATCTAAACGGGCAGGAACGATTACGCATGTATCTACCGTTGGGGTTTGTGCGTCGGCTGTATCTCAAACTGGGCCGTCACGGCGCATAGGCGATCCAACGCTTCAGTCGCCACCTGCAACTGCCGTCCCACTTCCTGGTCTCCTGCACGACGAACCGACAATGAATTGACGGTGTTGTTGATCGCAACGCGGACCTGGACTGATTCCTCCTGAATCACCCCCAACCCCTCCCCCACATGACTCCAGCTTTGGTTCAGAATCTGCGCGAGATAATTCAACCGGTCTGCTTCTCGAAATCGGATGCGATGCCTCAACTTGCCATCCTTCCAGGCCTGAGCACTCTGCCCCAGTTGCTCAAGCGCGTCGGCGACTCGACGGGTGGCCAGCAAACTGAACAGGACAGCCCCAAGAAAGAATACCGGGATGGTCACCCACACCGTGTCGCTGAGGAGCAGTAGCTGGCTGGCTGCAACCTGCCGGTCCTCAAGAGGTGAGTCAGACAATAACGTGATCGCTGGAAGCACATAGGGCCCGCAGAAGGCCAGCACGAAGAACAGGCAGGCATACAGCGCCATACTGACCGCGACCTTGAAAGTATATGTCTGTTGCTCTTCGCGAAGAGTGGACAACACTGCTCCGGGGTTGGACTGAGGCACATTGACCGCCAAGGTGACCATAGTCTCCTCCTTTAACCTCTCCTTTAACGTCACAACCGGCATTGCTCCGGCACCGGGGAATGCGCTCTCCAACAATAAAATACCAGGACCTATTCAGGCCTCAAGTTATTTCTCCTTCCGTTGACGCGCTCGTGGACGAAAAGATCGGATGGGCGAATAGAGCTATACCGATTGCAAAGGCGGCTGAGACAGTCCTGTCATCGTTTTTCGAACGGACGCTCGGGGCGCTGATTCGAAGAGAGGTAGACCCACTCCTGCCCTTGGTTCACGTCAAAGCTGCCAAGAAACTCGGCGTGCGGATCGAGGGAACGAAACTCGGCAAGCGTGATGGAACAATCTCGGGAATCCACCACGCGGGCATCAAATTGACCCACAACATAGATGCGGCCATCTGACGATCGATACAGGTTTCGTCGGCTGACATAGCCGGTATCGGGAAACAGTTCAGTGGAAGCCGAACAACCGTTCGGCGCACTCACATTCAGTTTGAGGTTGTACCGAGCCAGAAACGGATGGGTCGCCACGCGCGTGACGGTGATTTGAAATCCGGGGGGGATGATGCCCGTCGTTGCAGACACCGGTACGTCGCTGTTGCAGGAGGCGGCAAGAAACATGGAGACCACGAGACTACCCGCCCGCCAGTTGGAGATCACTTGGCAGCTGGAACTTTGGGGGCAGCCCCAATCGCATCTAGCCCTGCCTGGGCACATGCGTCGTCGAGATGGGCCCCGGGAGCCCCGCCCACGCCGATACCGCCGACGACATCTCCGCCTACCTCGATGGGTAACCCCCCGCCCAGCATAAGGATCTGATCGTTCATCTCACGGAGTGCCTGGAGCGTCGGCACCTTGTTGATCAGTTCAGCCAACTCCGTCGTCGGACGGCGCAGGCTCGCGGCGGTGTAGGCCTTTTTCCTGCTGCTGTCGACAGTATGAGGCCCTGCGCCATCAGCTCTCCCCATGGTCCGGAGAATTCCGGCACGATCCACGACAGTCACGCTGACCTTATATCCGTCCTTCTTACAGGCCTCTATCGCGGCCTGGACGGCCTTGCCGGCCATCGCGAGCGGTAATATAGACTCTTTGGGAAGTTCATCCGTCGCATAGACAAGTTTGGGCATCGGTACTAGCGCGACAGTCTGTACGAGGACCGCCGTCAATAGGAATCCGGACGCATACATTCGTGTTGCCATGGATTAATCTCCTTGGTTCCGATGAATTCAATGAATGGAAGGAGCCTACGAAGCTACTGATCAGCTGTCAAGAGGAGACTGCCAGGTGAGGAACAAAAGGACAGGAAAGGCCGTATCTAGCTCCAGACGACGCGCTCTTGATTGAGGAGATAGTCGATCACTTCGATACTGTCACGCATCTGGATTTGCGCCCGCTCCGACATGGGAATGACGGCTCCACAAATCTTCCCCGGCTCAATGTCATCGAGTGAGGGGATGCCGTCGGGCCCGCGTTTCTCGAGTTCTTGTCTGTAGCTTGCCACGCTTGGCCTCCTGTGCCGGTCGGGTGAGACCCAGCAAATCCTACGCCAAAGGTTCAGTACCAGTCGTCATACGGTACTGCTAGCTTAGCATATGGACCGCAGCCTTCCGGGATGGAGACACATATCTACATGTTTTTCAAATGCTTATGCGACTTTATGGCGTGGCATTTGAGGTGGGAGGAAGGGCTCCGAGGAAAGGGAATGTGCCGACTTTCACGAGGGGCGTATCGACCCGCAGGCGAAAATCGTCATGCCCAGGATCCACGAAGAAGGGATCGCCGGTGATGTCGGACTGCGCCTTCAATTCCGGTGCAGGCTGGTTCGGATTACCCGCACGCATGTAATCGCCATCGGTGTTATAGAGCGCATTGAAAGAGGTCGTGGCCCGGCTCGACGAGGCCACAAGAAATCCCACGCGGTTGAGCCCCACGACGTTGCCGCTGACTTCGCTCTGGGACTGGCCGAGGAACGCGGCTCCGCCTCCGTTCTTCACTAACGTGTTGCTGACCAGCACGGCCTTTGCTTTATCGTTTACGACAACCGCTTCAAATAAACTCCGCATGATGATGTTGCGTTCCAGCCGGACGCTGGACTTCCCGGCGACGTTCACCCCATGGTCGTTGTCATGAATGAAGTTCCCGATCATCACAGCTTGTGAATCCGCAAATTGAACACCCGTCGTTTCACTCCCGCCGATCGTACAATCTTCGATCCGAGCATCATCGACTTGCTGGCTGAAGAGCATCCCGTTGATCGTCAGTCGTCGCAGGAGCACGCCCCGCCCATTGAATAAGCCGACCGCATGGCCGCCGTGCTCGTTGATCGTCATGTCGCTGATTTCAATATTGGTGGCTCCGTACGGCCACTTCCCGACATGCAAGACACCGACAACATCCTCACGACCGAGCAGCGTCACCTTGTCTTGCCCTGCCCCCACAAGTTTCACCTGCTCTTTGCTATGGATGGTGACGTCCTGTTGATAGCGACCCGGCTTGAGAAACACCGTGTCCCCCTTTTTCGCAGAATCGACCGCTTCCTGAATGGAGGTGAAGTCCCCGCTCCCGTCGAGAGCGACTGTGATCGTGCGAGGGGTTGAAGCTACGGGGGGTTCAGCCCATACCAGGCCGGTTGCCAATATGGAGATTGTCAAGACCAGAGCCACGTATTGAGTACGCATACGCTACGGTCTTACAGGCACGAGGCGCGACATGTCAACGGGGGTTTCTTGTGAGGTCTCCCCCCGCGTGCTATCCTCCGCGACCATGATTCTGGCAGGACTGACAGGGGGCATCGCCACAGGGAAAAGCACCGTCGCAAACATGTTCAAGCATTGCGGCGCCCTGGTCATCGATGCCGATGAACTGGCTCGGCGCGTCGTGGAACCGGGCAAACCGGCCTGGAACCAGATTGTCAGAACATTCGGCAGAAACGTACTGAAGCCTGACCGGACAATCAACCGCCACGCGCTCGGCGCCATCATATTTCACACTCCAGCTAAACGCCGTACATTGGAGCGTATCATCCATCCCCGCGTGGCGCGTGAACAGGCCAGGCTGGCGAAACAGGCCGCTCAAAAAAACCCCAAAGCTGTTGTCATCTATGATGTGCCGCTGCTCTTCGAAGCCGGCATCGACAAGCGGGTCGCCTGCACGATCGTCGTCACCGCCGACCGAGCAACCCAAATCGCCCGTCTCAAAAAACGGAACGGACTCACCAAGACCGAAGCCCTCCGACGGATTAGGAGCCAAATGCCGCTCGCTGCAAAGGTCGAGCGCGCAGACTTCGTCCTGGATGGCACCCGACCCCGTTCTTCGCTGAGGCAACAAGTCCGCCGGCTCTATCGCGACCTGCGACAACGTGCCTAGTGCTCCTCCCTATGTAATCGCTTTGCCCCTATGCTAGATTGACGTCATGCGTAATGTCGTCATCATCGGCTCAGGACCGGCCGGGCTCACCGCTGCAGTCTATGCGGCTCGCGCCAATCTTTCCCCGCTTCTTATCGAAGGTTGGCAATCGGGGGGCCAACTCACGACCACGACAGAAGTTGAAAACTACCCCGGGTTTGCCAAAGGCATCATGGGTCCGGAGTTGATGAAAGAAATGCGTGCGCAGGCCGACCGATTCGGCACGGAGTTTCTGACCGGAGATGTCACGGCAGCCGACTTCATGAAGCGCCCCTTCATCCTCACCGTCGACGACGAACAGAGAATCGAGGCCAAGACCGTCATCATTGCGACCGGCGCCTCCGCGATTCACCTTGGGCTCAAGAACGAATCGAGACTGATCGGTCACGGAGTGTCCACCTGCGCCACCTGCGACGGATTTTTCTTCCGCGGCAAGGAGCTGATCGTGGTCGGCGGAGGCGACAGCGCCTTGGAGGAGGCCGTCTTTCTGACCAAATTCGCCGCAAAAGTTTCGGTCGTCCACCGGCGTGACAAGCTGCGAGCGTCCAAGATCCTGCAGGACCGGGCCATGAAGAACGAGAAGATCAGCTTCGTCTGGAATTCCGTTGTCGAAGATATTCTCGGCAACGACGTCGTCACCGGTGTGAGGCTCAAGAACGTCGTGACCGGCAAGATCTCTGAATTGGCCTGCGCCGGTGTCTTTGTGGCCATCGGCCACCGACCCAACACGGACTTGTTTGTTGGGCAACTTGAGATGGACGCAAAGGGATACCTGCTCACCAGGATAGGCTCGGCCACCAGTGTGCCGGGGGTCTTTGCAGCCGGCGACGTGCAGGACTCCACCTACCGCCAAGCCGTCACCGCAGCCGGCACCGGCTGCATGGCCGCGATCGATGCCGAACGCTTTCTCGAAGCAACGGATCATAACCATTGAAACTCCTCGGGATGCTCAAAATAGCCGCCCAACAAGGCCGCAGGCGAGACAACGACCGGAGGTGTACCCTCTGGGGTACACAAAGGATTTTGGCGGGCCGGGAACGAAACCCGCGGAAAGGCGTTTCTCGGCACGCCGGGGCAGGGCGGGTGATAAACGAGCTATTTTCAGCTTCCCACTAAGCCATGCGCTGCGCCATCGTTCACTATCACGAACTGGCACTCAAGGGTCGCAATCGCGACTACTTCGAGCAACGCCTCGTCAACAATATCCGCGCTGCCCTGAAGGACCTTGGCGCCAAACGCATCGAGAGCCTGCGCAGTCGAATCCGTGTCGTGCTCCCCGAAACTGCGACCGACCATGCCGTGATAGAACGGCTCTCTCGCGTCTTCGGTGTCGCAAATTTCTCCCTCGCCCAGGCAGTGCCGTTGGACCTGACCAGACCGAATCTTGATGAGCTGATGCAGGGAATCGGAAAGGCCGTCTGTCCTCGTTCATTTGAGACTTTTCGCGTGACCGCCAAGCGGGCGGACAAGCGCCTGACGCTCACCTCGATGGACGTCGAAAAAGCCGTGGGAAAACATCTCTGCGACGTGACGGGTAAAAAAGTGAACCTCACCGATCCGGATCTCACTGTATATATCGAGCTGCTTTCGAAAGAGGCCTACTATTCGGTGGAGAAAGTTCAGGGACCGGGGGGAATGCCGGTCGGTGTCAGCGGCAGAGTCGCCTGCCTGATCTCGGGTGGAATCGATTCGCCCGTCGCCGCCTACCGCATGATGAAACGTGGCTGCAACGCCGTCTTTGTGCATTTTTCCGGCCGCCCGCTGGTGAGTCGCGCTTCGGAAGAAAAAGTCCGCGAACTGGTCCACACCCTGACGGCATATCAGTATCACTCACGGCTGTACGTCGTGCCATTCGGCGAAATTCAACGCGAGATCGTCGCGCATGCTCCGGCCCCCTATCGTGTTGTGCTCTATCGCCGTTTGATGATCCGGATCGCGGGCGAATTAGCTCGGCGGGAGCAATGCTGGGGGCTCGTCACCGGCGACAGCCTCGGGCAGGTCGCCTCTCAGACGCCTGAAAACCTGTCGGTCATCGAAGAGGCGGCGGACCTTCCGCTCCTCCGCCCGCTCATCGGCATGGACAAGATTGAAATTACCGACCAGGCTGAACGGATCGGCACGTTCACGACCTCGATCGAGCCGGACCAGGATTGCTGCTCGCTCTTCACGCCCCCGCACCCCAGTACCAAAACGCGGATCGAAGACATCCGTAAAGTCGAACGCGGGTTCGACATCGGCGCCCTCGTCAAACAAGGGATCGACAAGGCCGAGTTGTCGGAGTTCACTTTTCCGACATAGTACGAGCCCGCGCTTTTTCTTTTACGATCCGGAAATGTGCTTCGAGCTCACGTCTCATCGCGAGCGCAACCAGCCAGTCGGGCACGACAGAGTCGAGCGCCACCACCAGTTCAAAGTCGGCATGAGTCTGAGCACCTCCGCTCACGGGGGTCAGTTTCCAGACACGGTGGTACTTCGTGAAATCCCCCCCGACCAGATCCGTCACGATCCTGCCTTCCGGCAAGGTACGCGACTCGATGACGAGCCGTCGCTCGCCCGGGATCAAGGCATGTTCGATTCGACAATCGGTGGTCGCTACACCGTCCCGGATTTTCAGATCCGCGATCCGCATTCGCACCGAGAACAACTCGGGCCAGTGAGGATAGTCGGTCAGCATCGACCGGATTAGGTCCGGGTTGGCGGGAAAGGTCACCTGTGCCGTGGCCCGGACTCCCCCGCCGGCCTCAGGCGTAACCTCCAAGACATCCGATTCGGGGGCAGCGACCGCGCCTTCAGCCCACAGAGCTGTGAAGAGAGCCAGGACGAGGACGAGGCCCGGAAGCACCACGGTTCCTGCCTGATTATCCGACAAGCGCATCCAGCAACCGCTGATGAATCTTGCGGACCCGTTCGAGTTGACCTTTGGCAGGGAACCGCTCATAAAAGCCTTCCGCCCTGAATTCCTTGCCCATTGCCGCCCAGGGTTTGAGCAGTTCCGCAAAGGGCTTCGACGAGCGCTGCGCATCCCAGTCGCTCATGAGTTTCCGATCAATGATGAGATCGTCCAACACGCGGATTAACGCCTTCAACGTGACATCGCGGGTGAACATGTACCGGTCATTCTGCCCCCACACATCCGACATCACCTCTTTCGTCCCTTTGAGATAGTCACGAACCAGCGCATAGCAGCGGTCCGGCTTCATGTCCAGATGCGATTCCATCCACCGTTTATGCGCCGTCACGACCTTCAGTAGTTCGTTGAAGATTTCAGATTGCAGGATCCACTTCTCCTGCTTGCTTCGCCCGCCCAGCCGGTTAATCTTGTATTGCAACGGCGAATCACTTTCACCGTAGAGCAGATTGGCGACTTTTGCGGCAAACTTTTTTTCGGGACTTTCCCAGGACACTTTCTCGTACAAATCGACCAAATGCGAGCGGTTGATCCTGGTATGCGTGCTATTGATGATCACGAACATTTCCGTGGCAAATTCTCCGCTCCGTCCATCAAACAAGACGCAGGGCACTTCCACCTTGTCGATCTGATCGGGATGGCGCTGCTGAAAAAAGTGCAGCCCGGCCAGCCGATGCTGTCCGTCGATGATCAAATATTTCCCCTTCGGTTCGCTCAAATGCCCGATCGACTCTGAATCCCCTGCCCGTTGAAAACGCAACGTCTCGTCCGTGAATAACAAGATGGTTCCCGGAATCATCGGCTGAGCCACGACTGTTTCGTAGAAATTCACGATCTGTTTGATTTTCTGCCGGTTGAGGAGGCGTTGGAAGCCCTTTTCGCTCCGCTCGATGCCGGCGATGAACTGCGCCACATCGTCGTGTTCGCCGATTTTAGACTGAGCGATTTCTTCACCCTCGAAATAGTACCGGCTGGTAAATTGCACTTTTGCCAGGAGGTCGGCTGCGTTGTAGCCGACGAAGTAGAACGTGCCTTCCTTTTGACGAATGCGCGTCGCCAGCATGGCTCCTCCTTGCAACAAGAATATCGTCTC
>DATGEA010000070.1:0-2862 GCA_035310605.1 Nitrospira sp.
GCAAAGAGCCCGGTCATGAAGACCAGCAGAATCAGGGTCACGATTCCCAATCCGGGCACATAGTGATCGGGAACCAGCTGGGCCAGAAGGTCTCCAAGAATGCCATCCACGGCCACGAAGAGGGTCTTCAAAATCAAAAAGGTGCCCCAGATGGGCGTGATGACAAGGAGACCAGTCAGAAAGTAGCGTTTTAGCGAGGCTTTCAGCATAAATATAGGTGGATACCGATAGCCGCTCATCATACAGAGATTTACGGGGTAGCCGCAAGCAGTTTGTTGCTATTTTCAATAACTTGGAATACTATCCCGCCCGTTTTTCTTCACTGCCGAGGGAACCCATGGGAATGACGGCCAGGAAGCGACGGGCTCGAGGGCTGTTCATCACCCTGGAAGGACCGGAAGGCAGCGGCAAAAGCACTCAGATCCGGTACCTTGCCGCCACGCTCCGCCGATCGGGATACCACGTCGTCCAAACCAGGGAACCGGGCGGGACGGTCGTGGCCGAAGCGATCCGCAACACGCTCCTCCTCTCCTCGTCTCGCGAACCGATCACATCAGAAGCCGAATCCCTGTTGATCCTTGCCGCGCGCAGCCAGCACGTCACGCATCTCATCGCGCCGGCTCTCCAACGCGGGGCGATCATATTGTGCGATCGGTTTTCCGATTCGACCTTCGCCTATCAGGGGTTCGCACGCGGTCTCGATCTCACGTGGCTACATGCCGCCAACGCCGTTGCCACAAACGGTCTCAACCCGGATCTGACGGTGCTGTTCGATGTCCCCGTCGCCGTCGGTTTGGCCAGAAGACGGAAAGCCCGCGGCAAGCAGAACCGCCTCGACCGTGAATCGGAACGGTTTCACCGGTTGGTTCGAAAAGGATTCTTGACACTCGCTGCACGGTCACCTCGTCGGATCAAGGTCGTGGATGCCAATCGGTCCGTGCAGGAGATCCGCGCGGAGATGGTAGCCATTGTGTTAGGGTGGCTGGGTAAACGGCGGCGCAGACCCGGCACGAGATAACATGCCATTCCAGAACATCATCGGGCATCACCTCACAATCGCTTCGCTGCAAACAGCTGTCGCACGAGAACGCCTGGCACACGCCTACCTCTTTCACGGCGAAGATGCGATCGGGAAGCGAGCGACCGCGCTGTGCTTTGCACAGGCCCTGAACTGCGAGGGTCATTCCTCCGGTGCAGCGATCGACGCCTGTGGCTCCTGCCGATCGTGCCGGCAGATCGAGGCCCGTACCCATCCGGATTTTTTCATTATCGAACCGGACAGCGAACTGGCCACACCGCAGATCAAGATCGAACAGGTTCGGGAGATCGAACAGCAGATCATGTATCGTCCGCTGATCGGCGAACGAAAAATCTGCCTGATCGACGAAGCCGATCGGATGACCATCGGCGCCGCCAACGCGTTATTGAAAACATTGGAAGAACCGCCCGACCACAGCCTCTTCCTCCTGATTTCGAGCAGACCGGCGGCGCTTCCCGTCACGATCCGTTCACGCTGCCAGTCGCTTCGATTCGCCACACCGGCGCGCACGCAGATCGAGGCCGCCCTCATTTTGAAACGGGAAATGCCGCCGGCTGATGCGCGCTTGCTCGCGATCATCAGCGAAGGCCGGATCGGAGAGGCGCTCTCCGCCGATCCCAAGGACACACGCGCCCGCCAACAGGAACTCCTGGAGCTGGTGCGTCCGCAATCGGTGCAATCGATCACCACCGTCCTCTCGGCCGCCGAAGCGCTTGCCAAAGCCGACCGTGCGCCGGAAATCCTTGCGTGGCTGGCGCGCTGGATCAGGGACCTGGTGATCGTGCAGATCGGCGGCGACCGGGACCAACTTCTCCATCTGGACGACCTCCCGACCCTGGAAGCCTATGCCCGTTACGCCAAGACGGATGCGCTTCTGGACCTCCTGCAGGACATCGAAAAAACCGAACAACAGGCGACGCGACATCTCAATCTCCACATGGCCCTGGAAAATATTCTGCTCCGTCTTCGCGACGCGGTTTCTCCCGATCCCGCCGGAGCCTCCGCCTAGAAATCCCCGCCGACAACCTGATATCTTGCTAATCGTGATGCGCGGCAAGAACACCTTCTACATCACCACGCCGATCTACTACGTCAACGACGTCCCGCATATCGGTCACGCCTATACCACCGTCGCCGCCGACGTGCTCGCACGCTATTGGCGCCTCCAGGGGCGGGATGTGTTTTTTCTCACCGGTCTCGATGAGCACGGTCAGAAAGTTCAACAGGCCGCCGCCAAAGCCGGCATCGATCCGCAAGCACACTGCGACAAGCTGGCCCCCCAGTTTCAAACCCTCTGGAAGCGGCTGAATATTTCGAACGATGCCTTCATCAGAACGACCGACCCTCGGCATAAATCTGTCGTTCAACGATATCTTCAAGATCTCTTCGATAAGCAGCTGATTTATAAAGACTCGTATACAGGATGGTATTGCACATTCGACGAGCGGTTTTGGACTGAAAAAGATGTCGCGGACGGTCTCTGCCCCGACTGCCACCGTCCTGTCGAACGACTCAGCGAGCACAACTATTTCTTCAAGATGGGGCAGTACCAGGACCGCCTGATCCACCACATCAAGAAACAGGAATCGTTCATCCGTCCGGAGTCCCGACGGAACGAAGTGCTGGGATTTCTCGAGACGCAGAAGCTCGGCGATCTCTCGATCTCGCGGCCGAAGTCCCGCCTCTCGTGGGGCATCGAACTCCCGTTCGATAAGGACTATGTCACCTATGTCTGGTTCGACGCCCTGGTGAACTATGTGTCGGCGCTCGACTATCTCCTACCCGCGCCTTCACGGGACCGATACTGGCCTGCTTCGGTTCAT
>DATGEA010000071.1:0-9366 GCA_035310605.1 Nitrospira sp.
GCGATCAGCGGTCAGCCGTCACATCTCAGCTTCTTCGGAAGTATGAGCGTGACAGCTGACCGCCGAGAGCTGGTAGCTGGCAGCATTCTGCTGCCGGCTGAGGAGGCCAGAATAATTCGTGTAATCTTGGCAGCATTGATGGTCGTAACCATCGCGGTTGAAACCGCGGAGGCGCAATTGATCGACAAGACCGCGCTCACGCTGGACGGAGCGATGCAGATCGCTTCTGCAGCTGGCGGAATCAGCGTCATCGCGCCGGACGGCACCTTGCTCGGCACAATTGAAATCGGGCGACCGACCTCCAACGTGGCTTGGGGGGAAGACGGATCCACTCTGTTCATTACGGGCGGTTCTCCGGTCTACCGCCTCCGCTTGACGACGACCGGAACAGCGTACTAGTCTGCTGGAAGAATTTTTTCTCGCAGCCGACTCTCGCTCCGGGATTTCACCTTTTACCCTGAAGGAGTCGCATGGCCTCTCGTCGGCACCCCGCTCCAACGCCTCTCTCCTCGCTCATGGCGGAGCAGCAGCGGCTCCAGGAAGACGCACGCCGCGAACGCCATTGGAAACGCTGGGGCCCCTATCTGAGCGAACGGGCCTGGGGAACCGTCCGCGAGGATTACAGCCCCTACGGCACGGCCTGGGAAGCCTTCCCGCATGACCAGGCCCGCTCACGCGCCTATCGCTGGAATGAGGATGGCCTCGCCGGCATCTGCGATCGGCACCAACTGATCTGCTTCGCCCTCGCGTTGTGGAATGGGCGCGATCCCATTTTGAAAGAACGCGTCTTCGGCGTGACCGGCAACGAAGGCAACCACGGTGAAGACGTCAAAGACTACTATTTCTACCTCGATTCGACGCCAACGCATTCCTACATGAAGTACCTCTATAAGTACCCTCAGGCAGCATTCCCCTATAGCCGGCTGGTCGAGGAAAATCGCCTGCGGGGCCGGAAAGATCTTGAATTCGAACTCATCGACAGCGGCCTGTTCGACGAAGACCGTTACTTCGACGTCATGGTCGAATATGCCAAAGCCTCCCCGGAGGACCTCTGCATCCGTATACACGTCGTCAATCGAGGACCGGACCAGGCAGAACTCACACTGCTGCCGACTCTCTGGTATCGCAACACCTGGTCATGGGGCACGGACATCCGGCGCCCGCGATTGAAACAGGGCGAGGCGGGCGACCACACGAGCGTGATTGAAACGAAGCATGAGTATTATGGCCTGCGGCGGCTACTGTGTGAGGGCCAGCCGACATTGCTGTTCACGGAAAACGAGACGAACAGCAGCCGGTTGTACGGCGATAAAGAAGGAGCTCGATACGTCAAGGATAGTTTCCACGACTATGTCGTGCACGGCGATAAAGAAGCCGTCAATCCAGATCACATCGGCACCAAGGCGGCGGCCCACTATGTCCTGACCCTTGCGCCGGGCGCGTCGACGACCGTCAGACTGCGCTTCACCAACGAAGAACGGAGCCCGGGCTTTGCCAGGCAGGACTTCGACGGCATCTTTACGAAACGCATCCGGGAGGCCGACGAGTTCTACGACAGTCTCGCGCCGGAGGATCTGTCAGCGGATGCCCGGCGCGTACAGCGGCAGGCGTTCGCAGGTCTGCTCTGGAACAAACAGTTCTACCACTACGATGTGAGCCGGTGGCTCAAGGGTGACTCGAGTATGCCGGAGCCGCCGCGGGAACGACTGCACGGCCGCAACTCCGACTGGACGCACCTCTATAACGCCGATGTGATCTCGATGCCGGATAAATGGGAGTATCCCTGGTACGCAGCCTGGGATCTCGCGTTCCACTGCATCCCCCTCGCGCTCATTGATCCAACCTTCGCGAAGGATCAGCTCATTTTGATGCTGCGAGAATGGTACATGCACCCTAACGGCCAGATCCCGGCCTACGAATGGGCCTTCGGCGATGTGAACCCACCCGTGCACGCCTGGGCCGCCTGGCGCGTGTACAAGATCGAAAAGAAACGGAAGGGCGTCGGCGACCGGGTCTTTCTTGAGCGGGTCTTCCAGAAACTGCTGTTGAATTTTACCTGGTGGGTCAATCGCAAAGACGCCGATGGGAAGAACATCTTCCAGGGCGGCTTCCTGGGCCTCGATAACATCGGCGTGTTCGACCGCAGCGCGCCCTTGCCGACCGGCGGCCACATCGAGCAGTCGGACGCCACCAGCTGGATGGGCATGTACTGCCTCAACATGCTGGCAATCGCGCTCGAACTGGCGAAAGAGAACCGTGCGTATGAAGACGTGGCCAGCAAATTCTTCGAACATTTCGTCTACATCTGCCGTGCGATGAACAACATCGGCGGCGAGAAGATCGAGCTCTGGGACCGTGAAGACGGCTTCTTCTACGACGTCCTGCACCTGCCGGACGGCCAGAAGAAACATCTGAAGGTCCGCTCGATGGTGGGCCTCATCCCCCTATTTGCCGTGGAAACGCTCGATTCGGAACTCATCGACAGCCTTCCGCGTTTCAAGCACCGCATGCAGTGGTTCATTGAGAACCGGCCCGACTTTGCACAGCATCTCGAAACAGAGTCTCGTGATGGAGAAGTCCGACGCTTCCTTTCGCTGGTCAATCGTCATCGGTTGCGCTCCGTCCTTCGGTATATGCTCGACGAAGAGGAATTTCTCTCGCCCTACGGCATCCGGGCCCTCTCGCGCTACCACAAGGATCATCCATACGTCTTGTCCGTCATGGGCCAGGACCATCGCGTGGACTACGAACCGGCGGAATCCGGCACGGGCCTGTTCGGCGGGAATTCGAACTGGCGCGGGCCGATCTGGTTCCCCGTCAATTATCTCCTGATTGAGTCGCTCCAGAAATTTCATTATTTTCTCGGCGATCAATACAAGGTCGAGTACCCGACGGGATCCGGGCGCCAGGCCGACTTGTGGCAGGTGGCGGGAGAACTTTCGCGTCGCCTGACGCACATATTCCTCCGGAATGCGGAGGGAAAACGTCCGGTATTCGGCGATACGAGCCTGTTCCAACAGGATCCGCACTGGCGCGATAATGTGCTGTTCTACGAATACTTCCACGGAGACAACGGCGCCGGTATTGGCGCAAGCCACCAGACCGGCTGGACGGGATTAGTCGCGAAACTGATCCAGCAGAGCGGAGAGTGAGGAGATGAGGGGTGAAGGGTAAGGAGCGAGGCGTGAAGGTCGGACCTGCAGCATGCCAGAATTTGAACCGGGCCTTGAGCCTCGAATGGCTCGAAACCAACGGCCGTGGCGGATTTGCCTCCGGCACGGTGGCCGGCGCGAATACACGCCGGTATCACGCGCTCCTGCTGACCGCCCGAACACCCCCGAGCGAGCGGTTCCTGCTGGTCAACCAGCTCGAAGAATGGCTCGACATCGAAGGCCAATCTTTCCCGCTCTCCACCAATCTCTATTCGGGAGCAATTCATCCGGCCGGCTACGAACAATGCATCGAGTTTTCGACGGATCCCTGGCCGACCTGGACCTTCGCCTGCAACGTAGCGAGGGTCCAACGTGAAATCCTCATGGTCCGGGATCGCGATCTGGTCATCGTCCGGTGGACGTTGCTCGGCAAGAAGCAACCACTGGCCACGCTCCGAGTGAGACCTAAGCTGACCGGACGCGACTATCATGCGACGCATCACGAGAATGGGAGCCTCTCCCAGGAGGCTAGGATCGGGGATGGACAAGTGGCCTGGCAAATGTATCCCGACGTGCCTTCGGTGCGGGCCTTCCATTCAGGAGGGTATCGCCATGACCCAGACTGGTACCGATACATACAATTTCCCGTCGAACAGCAGCGAGGACTCGATCACACGGAAGACTGGTGGTCTCCAGGAGAGTTCACGTTCGAGCTCATACCGGGATCAACCCAGACCCTGGCCTTTACGAGTGACGCCGTCGAGAGCCTCGATATCGCCGCCCTCGCCGGGCGCGAGCAGGCCCGACGCGAACAGCTCAAACAAGCCGAGCCAGCCACTGATTCTCTGGCTCGCGAACTCCGGCGTGCTGCGGAAGTGTATCTGTCCGAGCGAGGAGGCCGGCAGACGGTGATCGCCGGCTATCCCTGGTTCACCGACTGGGGAAGAGACACGTTCATCTCGCTGCCGGGGCTCTGCCTGGTCACCGGTCGATTGGACGCGGCGTGGGAAGTGATCGCGTCCTTTGCGGCTCACGTCTCGGAGGGGATGCTGCCGAATCGATTCCCCGAGGCCGGCGACCAACCCGAATACAACACGATCGACGCTTCCCTCTGGTTCATTCATGCCATCGATCGCTACCTCACGGCATCAGGGGATGAAGCCCGCATGCGGGAAACGGCATGGCCCGCCGCGAAACAGATTCTTGAGGGCTACCGGCGAGGCACACGGTATGGCATCAGGATGGCCCCTGACGGTTTGATCGCCGGAGGCGTGCCCGGTGTGCAACTGACATGGATGGACGCAAAGGTGGGCGACTGGGTCGTCACGCCGAGGTACGGAAAACCTGTGGAGATTCAAGCACTGTGGGTCCGTGCGTTGGAAGTAGGCGAGCAGCTGGCGCAACGATTCGGCGAAGCGGCTTTGGCGGCCCGCTGCCGGGACGACCGAAAGCGGGCCGTCACCTCGTTCCAGGAACGCTTCTGGTACGAAGACGGCGGTTATCTCTACGATGTGATCGACGGACCGGACGGGAACGATGCGTCGCTCAGACCCAATCAACTCTACGCGATTGCCCTCGTTGATGAACTTGTTTCGCGCGATCGCGCGCAGCACATTCTCCAGCTGATCGAAGCGCAACTTCTCACGCCGGTGGGACTGCGAACATTGTCGCCCCGCGACAGCCGCTATCGTCCGCGCTATGAAGGTGGAGTGTTGCAGCGCGACGGCGCGTATCATCAGGGCACGGTCTGGCCGTTTCTCCTGGGCCCCTTTGTTACGGCCTGGGGAAAGGCCTTCGGGAAAAGCGCCGCCACGCGGACCAAGGCACGCGGATTCCTGGCAGGCCTCGAAGTGCATATGCACGAGGCCTGCCTCGGCCAGGTTTCGGAAATCTTCGATGCCGAGCCGCCCCATCACCCGCGCGGTTGCTATGCCCAAGCCTGGTCTGTGGCGGAACCGTTGAGGGCACTGATTGAAGATCTCGGTGTTTCAGCGGACAGTTCTCGCAGGACGGTCGAGAGGGTGGTGGTTCGAGAGCGACGCACCCTGCCGGCTGCCGCAAAAACGCAGCCGAAAGCGAGCGGGGGACGACCGGAGAAAAGCAGCATGAAGAGTCGGCCTCTGCACGATCCCCTGGCATGATGATCCAGATGATGATTCACACGATTGCGGAGGCTTCGTGAAACCATTGTTCGCGCGATTCACCCTGCCCTGCCGCGATGTGACACGCCTGTCCTCCGAATCCATGGATCGGACGCTCCCGCTGATGATGCGATTCCAGGTCAGAATTCACCTCCTGATCTGTGAAGGCTGTCGACGATACGTCACGCAATTGCGGGCCGTCAGGAAACGTCTGCATCACTTGGCGGGAGGCGAGGAAGGTGCGAACGCCTTGCCGGCTCCCCGCCTGTCCGACGAGGCACGCGCGAAGTTGAAACAGGCATTGAAATCGCGCCGAGAGTAAGGACAAGCGACCCGAGACAGGTACCGGTCGCGCCCCTGAGTTACGATGGGTCCATCACGCGAGAAATCGGGGCCCAGGTCCCCGATAGGTCATCACATCCCGGCTTCGGTAGCTGACGTAATGTTCGAGGGAACGTTTACTCAGCTTTCCCCATACAATACAGGAAACGGCCCCTGAAGCATGCTCCGCCGTACAGTTTTCGACGTCAAGGAGGTCCGGCGCAGGATGACGCCCTGTAAGGACCGGCCGTCCCGCAAGACTCTGTTTCATGCGACTCGGAATGATTGTACTGGCTCTGTTGGTCTCAGGATGTGAAGGCCTGCCGTTCCAGAAACGATGGGGAGGCGAATCTTTCCTCCCTGTGATGCTCTCGTGGGAGCGCTATCAGCAATGCCTCATCGTCAGCGAGCCGATTGAACTCCTGCAGATCGTGGACCAGATCGAACAGATCATGCTGACCGGGCCTGAGCCACCATCGTGGATGAAATCAAGGGGGCGGCAAGTGAAACGGCAGCCGCTTCGAACCACGGTCGATCCGCAGGCACTCGGCGCCGCCTGCATAATTCGAGCGGCAAAGGTCATGGCCGGGCAGGACCGTATTTTCGAGGCCAGGGCGCTCTATGAACGTGTGGTCTCCCGCTATATGCAGCCGGAGTGGGCGTACTATCACGGGCAGGCCCAGGAAGCACTTGCCTCTCTCCCGATCCTCGATGTGGCTCTCATTGCATCAGACCCGAGACCTATTTCTTCTCACACCCGCTGAATCCGTCTCCCGGCATCTGTAAGAACATCGGCGGTCTCACGACCAAACAGCAGGACTGTGAAAGTGAGGTGACCGATGACGACACGACTGTACTGGACGATCCAACACATGAACCGCTGGATGCACGACCGCCGCTTCGCCGCCGGCTGCTGGTGGCTCTCACAACGAGTGGATTTCCTGGAATGGCGCTGGCGGCTCGACGAACTGATGCCGCAACCGATCCTCGTACCGGTACGAACACAGCAACGAAGCCGCTATGCGGTGCGCTCACGATAGGAATCCGGGAAGGAGGGAACCATGTGCTGCCCAAGCTGCGATCGCATGATGTCGAGCACCAGCCGTCAAGAGATCCAGGACGAGAACGGAGCAATGACGATTACGCGCTGGCGCTGCCGTCCGTGCCATGAGACGGCGGAGGAAATCCGGATCAGAGCAGGCTATCGCGGGCAGGACCCGGTCCGAATCAGTTACGCCGTCGCCACCACTCAAGTGCGCAAGTCGCCGGCGCGCTCCCTCGGAGGCAGCAGGAGAGGGGCGCTCGCCCATGCGGTCGCCGGTTGATGCGATACGGACCCACTGGCCCGAGTATTTGATAGAAGCGGCGGGGCTCGGCCTCTTCATGGTTTCGGCCTCGGTCGCCACCACCGCTCTCGAACATCCGCACTCCCCGCTGCATGCAGCCGTTCCCGATCCTCTGCTCCGACGGATCCTGATCGGCATCTGCATGGGCCTCACCGCGATCGGCTTGATCTATTCTCCCTGGGGTAAACAGTCCGGCGCGCATTTAAATCCTGCTGTGACCTTGACGTTTCTTCGATTGGGGAAAATCGAAGGGATCGATGCGTCTTTCTATATGATCGCGCAATCGCTGGGAGGATTAATCGGGGTGCTGGTCAGCGTGACCGCCATCGGCATGGCGATTGAACACCCGGCCGTGAACTATGTCGTCACGGTGCCAGGGGAGACCGGAATCTCTCTCGCGTTCGTCGCAGAATTACTCATGTCTTTCGGGCTGATGCTGTCGGTCCTGCTCGTCTCAAACCATCGCACGTTGGCGCCCTTCACCGGCCTGATCGCCGGCTGCCTCGTCGCCACGTATATCAGCATCGAAGCGCCGTTCTCCGGCATGAGCATGAACCCGGCGAGGACCTTTGCGTCAGCGCTGCCAGCGAATCTTTGGACCGCCTTCTGGGTCTATCTCACGGCCCCGCCGCTCGGCATGCTAATGGCAGCGGAACTATATGTGAGGACAAAAAGTCTCAAAAACGTCTACTGCGCCAAACTCCACCACCAAAATGCGAAGCGCTGCATCTTTCATTGTGATTATAAGAAACTTCTTCGGGCCGGCGAGCGTTCCAGCGACTCTTTCACTGCTCCGCTCACCTAAACCCTGAAACAGGGAAAAGCGACCATTCCCAGATGTATTGGCGGCTGGTGCGGGACGTTGACACCTGCGCTTGACTCAGGGCTCGACTCGCCAAGTCACGACCAGGGCCAGGGGGGAGCAGGTTAAGAAAATCATCCGGCTTGCCTGCGTCATAGACCTGCATACCGCTTAACACCAACCTGCCCTCTTCATACATGTTTTTTCTCCACAAAATATGGAGAAGGTAGCCGGCCTCAGAGATCACCTCAGTGACGGTCGGTGGATTACGGGGGCAAGTCTGCTTGAGTCTCGCGTTCGGGTTGAACGCGCTGACAATCACGCTATGAAAGTCGCCTCCGTCCGGCCCGACTATATTGAGATAGCCGTAGGCCGGACGAGCAGGATCCAGGGGCGTACTCAGGCCTGGGATGATCCCATGACCAGAGTTATGATCCACGTCAATTGGAAATGTCACCATAGCTTGGCCTTCGATCGTGCAGTCGAATACTCGACCCTTTCCGATCCAAGTCATTGAAAGTGGTGCAAACTCGCCACCATGGCCCGTCGGTGCAGGAGACAACACGTACTGCGTGTTCCCCGGCATATCCTGGATGCCGCGTTTCGCGAATAACAGCCAGACGCGGTCGGATTCATAGGTCACATCCTGATTCTCGTCCTTAATATGCAGCGAGGCCTTAGCCCAGCCGAAGATATATGGAGCCGATTCTAAGTCTACGGGGGGACCTTTGGGAGGGAACCCGGGCGGTGTCACCGGAGGCATGATCGGTTCGACCGGTCTTGTTGCGCTTCCCGGTCCTCGGAGCGCACAACGCGGATCCTCCTCACGCGGTCCTGAACAATCGGCAGGCCGAGGGGCGATCTCGGCGAAGGCGGGTGTATTTTCAGCTGCCGGCGCGGCGCGCGCGACGAGCGCGAAGAAGACTGTGCTCAGAATAAGCAGCGCGGGAAGCTCAGGACTGGCTCCTAACCGAGGATATATCGCCATAGGGTGGCCCGATTGTAAAAGGCACTCATCGTAAAATCCAGAGACAGGGATACCAGAAACCGGACAGCATAATAATAAATAATACGGCTTTTTCGAGCGACCACCTTACCTACCCTTACGGAGTTCCCCCCTTTACTTCTGGCTGCTCGAGCGATACCCTTCGGCTTCAGTTGTTCGTTTTCCCTTGGCCCTGCCTCTTGAGGACCATGGAATCAAGCCGGCCGAACACATGGATCAATCTCTCATACCTATCGGAAGGAGTTCGCCATGACACGGTTCATCGTCGTTCTGATCGCTCTTGCGGGTTTCTCGGCCTGGCTGCCTGCGGATGCAGGTCAAATGAGCCGTCCTCAAGCTGAATACTCAGCCGACGCCATGATCCAAAACGAGGAAGGCACGATGCAGCAGAAGGTCTTTGCAACGCCGACCAAAGAGCGCAAGGAACTGCTGACCGGCTCCGGTGACGGCGCCGTCCAGATCTTCCGGTATGACACCAAGATCATGTGGATGCTCATGCCGTCGGAGAACATGTACATGGAATATGCGTTCGGGCAAAAAGTCCAGGGGCAGGGCAGTGATCCGTCGCAATGGACATATGAAGACACGGTGATGGGAG
>DATGEA010000072.1:0-1916 GCA_035310605.1 Nitrospira sp.
AAATACTCACCATGACCTTCAGGCGGTTATGGTCATGATCCACCTCGTCGACCATACCGTTAAATCCGAGGAAAGGCCCATCGATGATACGGACATTGTCGGTTTTGATGAACTTGACCTGTTCACGAGGTCCGGCGCTGCCCGCATCGACCTGCTTGAGCAATTCGGCAACTTCTTCACTGCTCAAGGGCGTCGGCTGCGCTCCTCCGCCGACGAACCCCGTCACCTTGGGCGTCTCCTTGATCATCTGCAGCGTTTCGTCGGCCAACGGGGTCTCCAGTTCGACCAGCACATACCCCGGGAAAAATTTTCGCCGCGACGTGCGACGCTTTCCGTCTTTGATCTCAATCACATCCTCCGTCGGCACCAGCACTTGCCCGAGTTTCTCCGTCAAGGCCATTTGGTTTGCCCGCTCGAGCAAGCTGGTCTTAACTCGACCCTCAAAACCCGCGTAGGTGTGAATGACGTACCAGTTTTTTCCCATGCCCTACCCTCGGATCGTTAATTGAAACTTCTTCATCTATAGAATCTTGCCAACCAGCCACACCAGGAACGAGTCGATGACCGAGAGATACAACGACATGAAGACGCAAAACACGATCACCACGGTGGTTGACCCAACCGTCTCTGCACGGGTCGGAAAGGAAACCTTCTTTAGCTCCGCGCGTACGTCGGACAGGAATTCCTTCACCGTATCGATCAGCCGTTTAAACATCGGGGCGCCTCCGCTGCTATCTCACGGCCCTGTGGGCCGAGCACTTTTTCATATCTGAAGCCAACTCACCATGGTGCTCATCCGGCCGCCAAGCCCGCATATATAAGGCTCCCGGTACGAGCAAACTATCTCACAAAAACCAAACCCACTTGAGGTTTCATCCCGTCGCGCCCATCATGAGCGCTCCGGGTCGAGCATGCTCTGTTTGGCAGGGGCACTAGGATTTGAACCCAGACTTTCGGTTTTGGAGACCGACGTGCTGCCATTAACACTATGCCCCTCTGCACCGCGAAGGAGTCACAGGGAGAACCGCTGGCACCGTAACCGTCCCGTGCCCCTCGCCTCTACTTCACCTCTTTATGGGCAATGTGCTTTCGGCAGAACTTGCAGAACTTGTTTCGTTCCAACCGATCCGGATCGTTCTTCTTGTTTTTCGTGGTCGAATAGTTCCGTTGCTTGCAGACCGTACAAGCCAAGTCAATGATTTCTCGCATCGCAATACTCCCACGCTGTCCTGGGACAGCACGCTGCGGTTAGGCTAAGATTTCCGTGACCACGCCGGAGCCGACCGTCTTGCCGCCCTCGCGCACCGCGAAGCGCAGCCCCTGATCCATCGCAATCGGGCTGATCAACTCGGCCGTCACACTCACATTGTCCCCCGGCATCACCATCTCCACCCCCGGATTGAGCGACACAATGCCCGTCACATCGGTTGTCCGGAAGTAGAACTGCGGCCGATACCCATTGAAGAACGGCGTATGCCGCCCCCCTTCTTCCTTCGTCAGCACGTAGATCTCGGCTTTGAACTTCGTGTGCGGCGTAATGCTCTTCGGCTTGGCCAGCACCATTCCACGCTCCACGTCCTCTTTCTTCGTCCCACGCAGCAGCACCCCGATGTTGTCCCCTGCCTGGCCCTCATCGAGCACCTTGCGGAACATTTCCACGCCGGTGACGGTGGTCTTGGAGGTCGGCTTGATGCCGATGATCTCGACTTCCTCGCCGACCTTCACGATGCCGCGCTCGACACGGCCGGTCACGACGGTGCCACGGCCGGAGATCGAGAACACGTCTTCGATCGGCATCAGGAAGGGCATGTCGACCGGACGCTCAGGCTGCGGGATGTACGCATCGACCGCATCCATCAGCTTCAGGATCGCGTCATGGCCGAGGGCCTTGTCGCCGTCGTTCAGCGCCACCACGG
>DATGEA010000073.1:0-7856 GCA_035310605.1 Nitrospira sp.
GCTTCATGCTCGATCACTTCACCCTGTCCGGTATACCTCGGCGAGAAATGAAACACAACGAGGTCTCTGACCCGGGCTTTGCGTGCAATGATGCCGGCTTGTCTGGCCGTGAGGTGATAGCGGTCGCGCGCTTTTTCCGCATCGATATCCAGATACGGGGATTCGCAATACAGCAGGTCTGCGCCCTTGGCGAGCGCCACGATCTTGGCTTCATTGACTTCATCGTAACGGGCATCGACCACATACGCGATTTTCTGGCCCCGGCTGATCGTCAGAAACTTTTCTTTGATCTCCCCCAGCAGAAAATCCCGTTCCTCCTTCCGATGCTCATCATAGAGGACGGCGGTGAATCGGAACTGATCCGGCTGGCCCTGCCAGATGTATTGTTTGACATCTCTGAGCCAGGCACCGACGGGCAAGCCAGCCTCGTGAAGCTTTTGCTTGTTGACGTTGATGTGAAATTGTTCCTCCAGCGAGTAGGCGAACGAGGGAATGCGATGGTTCAAAGCGATTGCCCTCACGGTGAACATCGGATCTTCCAGAACCGTGAAGAGCCCGGCTTCCGGCTCTGTGGCAAGAGGACGAACCGGCTGTTCTGAGAGGAGAAAGCCGTCGGTGGCGTGGAAGAAGGCTACCTTGACCTCCTGCTGGTGGAACTCACGGACTTCAATCGTGAGGGGGTAGCCGTCGACCAGGTTCCAGGTATAGCCCCGAAGCTTGCCTTGCACATTGCCGATCAATCCGGGAGGGCCATACAGCCGGAGCGTTTTTCCGCGTCCCAGGGCGACACGAACGACGGCGTCGAATCCGATAAAGTGGTCCATATGCGTGTGGGAAATGAAAATGTCGTTGGCACGCAGAAGACGGGTGGGACCGAGCGAGTCGTTATGTCCGAGGTCGAAGAGCAGGGCCCGCTTCGACCATCGGACTTCCACATAGACTCCGGGATCTCCGAAGCAGTCGTTCACGAGGTAGCTGGAAAACGAGGGGTTCATGCCGGATTTACGACATCAGCACGGAGCGCACCGTGCTATACATGACGATGACCTCGATCGCGTGGGCCACAATCGTTGCATACAGGTTTCCCGTTCGCAACCAGATGAGGCCCCAGATCAGCCCGTCCCACACCGCGATCCAGTGGAGATGCTGGAAAGTATTGACCATGAACGGGTCAAATGCAAACACGAGTGCGCTGGCGATAAGGGCCAGTGGTGAGAAGCACCGGACGGATGGGAAGTTCCAGAGGCCGGATTCAAGCGCGGCCAGTCGTCCCAACAGAAAGCCGCGGAAGTTTATTTCGACGAAGAATGCGATGCCGACGATAAACCAGGGGACCATGATGAGAACCGGCAGGTGAGCATGGGGCGTGGTCTTCAGGAACGCAATGTCGTATCCGAGGTTTGGAACGACTCGGAGAATCACCAGCGAGTTGAGGCAGCCGAGAACAAGACCGGTGACCACCCCCATTTTCAACCCTCTCCCGAATTTCTGTGAGTCGAGGCCAAATCGAGCCAGGACGCTATGGTTATGTGCCGCCCATAAGGCGAAGGCGAGGTAGGCGATGATCTGTGGAGCGAACTGGACCAGTGTCTGTTCCTGGAGGGAAGCGGGGAGGGCGTAATAGTCGAGCGTGGCGGCGACGGGGAGCAGCGCCAGCGCTGCTCCCCTTTCTTCTGCCTGAGTCGCGGCCGACTGATGATTCGACTCAGGTGCCATCATCAGCTGTTATTGCAGCTGTAGATTGTACCGCTCGAGAGTCGTCGCTTTGTGTCGCGCCAGATTGGACAGCGACTTGTTGTAGTCCACAATGGCACGCAACTCGTTGCCCTGTGCGGTCGCGAGATCGCGTTGGAAATCGAGCACGAAACGCGTGGTGCTTAAGCCGACCTTCAGGCGTTCCTGTTCGGCTTGGAGCTGCTTCTCCGCCATGATGCGGGCCGACCTGGTCGTTTCAATGCGCTTGAAATCCGTCTGGACGCGCCGGACGGCTTCCCGCACGCCGACGATGATTTGTTGCCGGACGCTCACCAGTGACGCCTCGGCGTTCTTGCCCTCGATCTGCCGCCGGCTGTACGTGCTCCAGGCCGACCGGTTCCCGAGCGGATAACTCAGGACCAACCCCGCGCCATAGTTGTAAAAGTCGCCGCTTAAGTTCTTGCTCAGGGAGTCGCCGTAGTCTTTTCCCAGCCCAGCCATGCCCATCGTGCCCTGAAACGATAATGTCGGGAGCAACTGGTTCTTGGCAAACTTGGTATTGATTTCGCTGGTTTCAAGATTCTTCTTTGCCTGGACGATTTCCGGTCGCTGATCGATGGCGATGTCAATGGCTTCCTGCAGGCTGATCGGTTCCAAAGCCACCACCGGCTGGTCTGTCGGCGTCAACCGCATGTCGAGGCGGAGTTCTTCTTCGCCTGGATTCAGCAGCCGGCGCAACTGGTCCTCCTGATCACGGATGGCCTTTTCAGCCACTAGGACCTGCTCGACACGGGAAGCCACGGCGGCTTCGGCCTGCAGGACGTCGACGATCGACATGACGCCGGCCTTGGCCTTGGCCCGGTTGCTGGCCAGCAGTTCCTGCGCCGCCTTCAAGGCCGCTTCAGCGACTTTGAGGTTCTCATTCGCAAACACCACCTCCCAGTAGGTCTGCTCGACGGTCGCGAGGACGGTCAGGACGCGGTCGCGAAAAACGTGTTCTTCGACGGTGGCATTGTTCTGGGCGATCCGGATGAAGGTCTTGTTTATGTCTAAGCCGGCGTTGCGCAGCAGCGGCTGCGTGAGGGTGAGTGCAAGGCCGCCGGTCCAGGCCGGATTGAAGAGAAATCCCGAGGCGACGTTTTGATTCACGTTCGACCGGGCCGGGCTGTAGTTGAGGTCGATGTTCCCGCCGGTGAGCAGATTTGTCGTGGCGTCCAGGGTGACGGAGTGGCTGCGTTGGTCGAATGTCGTGATGTCATTGAGCGTCCCGCCGGTCCCGCCGAACACCGGCCGGTTCAAGGGATTCACCGTGCGGTTGTATTGTCCGTTGACGCTGAGCGTCGGATCGAACTTCGCCTGTTCGACCACGATGTCGGTCAGGCGGCTTTCTTTGGTTTGGCGGCTAATGCTGATGTCCAAGTTGCTCTTCAGCGCCCGGATTGCGGCATCGGCCAGCGAGAGCGCTTCACGACGCTCTCCGGACGGGGCTTTCATATCATCTGCAGCCCGACCGGGACCGATGTCGACGAGCAGGCTGATTCCAACGGCGAGCAGGATCCCTTGCAGGCGGCTCGCGGAAGTCCGGTAACCCATATTGCCCCCTTTGGTGACAAAGAAACATGCCCCATACTATAATGAGTTCATGGGAACCTGTCATCGACTTCCTGAGATCGCAACCTCCCCCCTCCTTCCTGCGGCGGCGCTTCTGCTCCTCTTCTGTGCGCCGTATGATCCGCCCGCCTGGGGGCAGACGATCTCCAGCGTCCGTTCATTTGACGGCGGGGTAGCGCCGCTGTTTAACTTGCCGGGGCCGGGGAACCTCTATCTGGACAATCAAGGCACGCAAGGCTTTCTCTACAGTCCCGGAAATAATTTTCAGTCGTTTAGTTTTAGCAATCCGACGACCGGACAGGCCTGGAGCGGGGCGGTGATGACCTTAGGCCCGCAGCTCTCTATCGGGCTGATTCAGGGTGCCAACCAGGTCGGCTCGCCGCTGGTTCTTCCCGGCCCTCCGCGACGAACGCCTCCGCTGCCGGATATCCAATCCACGATCCTTGATGAGATTCCCTGACTTCTGGCAAGGGGCGAGAGGCTGGGGGTACCGGAGAAAGCCTAGACAAGGCTCCGGATTCTTTACTTACATGCCCTCTCGTCCTCTGCCTCTCCGCTGCTCCTCTATCAAGGCGTATTGGCCAGCTGCCAAACAAGGGCGAGGACGTACCGCGCGACGGATTCCAGGATCTCAGGATTCAACGTCTCAACGGTATCGGTCGGCTGGTGGAAATTCGGATGGACTCCGCCACTGACGATCGTAATCGTCGGTACCCCGGCTTCTTTGAAGGGAACATGATCGCCTCCGGGGAAAAATCCGAAGAGGTCGAGTCTCTCCGAGAGACCTGCCAGTTGCCCGATCTCCTGCGCCAAGGTTTTGGGGAACCCCGTCACGCCGACCGTCAGCCGTCCGTTTCCAACCCCCGCATGGTCCACGTTGATCATCCCGATCGTTTTTGAAAGGGGGACGACCGGCTGTGAGACATACAACCGGGAACCCAGCAGACCCTGTTCTTCTCCGCTGAAGGAGATAAAGAGTATTGATCGCTTCGGCGAGACCGGAGACAGCGCGAGAACACGCGCGACTTCGAGGAGGATGGCTGTGCCCGAGGCGTTGTCGTCTGCGCCGGCGAACAACAGTCCTGCCTGCTGGCCGAAGTGGTCCCGATGTGCTCCGATCAGCACCGTTTCTTCGCTGTTGTCAGAATACCCTCGAATGATGGATATGACGTTGAAGAGGGTCCCGGGCGTGAGCTGAGTCGTCCATTTGACGTGGGCCGAGATGTTCGTACTGAGGGATCGCGATGAGCCGGTACGATTGATCTCCTCTTGCAAGCTGCGTAAGGTGCTTGAACCTGCGGTTCCCTCGTGAAGTATGGCCTCCGCGGTTTCCGTGCTGATCCAGGCGCCGGGTAGTTGATTTGCCATTTCTGCGGTGGAATAGAAGGCGCTGGGTCTGCCAGTAACCCCACGGCGTTGTTCATACGCATTCAAGATCGGTCCGGTGGCGGTCAGGTAGGCCACGGCGCCTCTCTCTTTCGCAAGGCGTTCTTTGTCTGCGTGCGCAGCGGTCCCTGGGTACTTGTCCGGTTTGCCCCGGAGGAAGAGGACGATCTTGTTGCGCACATCGAGGCCGGCATAGTCGTCGATGTTCTGTGATGGATCAGAAAGCCCATAGCCGACGAAGATGATGGGCGCCTGGACATCGACGGAGGGCGAGTCGAGGACAGGCAGGAAATCGGATCCTCCGTGGAGGATCAGGCGAGATTGGGGGAGAGTCAGGTCCAGCAGGAGATCGGTTTCGATGATTCGAGTGGCGACCGGGGCGGTTTGTTTCCATTCCCGTTGAGGAAGCGGGTTGGTTTGATTCTGGGGAGCGGAGGCGAGAGAGCGATGGAGTCGAAGTTCACTGAATCGATCGGCAACGTAGGCAGCTGAGTCCGCATCCTGCGCACTGCCGGTTTGCCGGCCTCGATAGGTCGGCCCGCTCAGCGCCGTGACGTCCGCCAGCATCCGTTCGGCAGAGATCTGATCCAAGGCCGTGGTCAGCCAATTTCCACTCGACAGGGAAGAATCCAGTGTGGACCCGGCGAAGATCGAAGGCGTCAGGCAGCTCATGACGCAGAGACCAAACACGATTGCGCTGCAAGGCTTCATGTGCTCTCGCACGGCAATATGCGGCAGGTCGTCACTATAGCATAGACCGTGAGATTCGTTGCAGGGTGCCGGGTGGCACGATACCATGTCGAGCTACTGAACAGAGGGAGCGTGTGTGGATCAGCAATCAAACAAGTTCGTTCCCAATCGGCTCACCGCTGAATCGAGCCCCTATCTCCGACAACACGCCGGGAATCCGGTGGACTGGTATCCCTGGGGGGAGGAGGCTTTGTTGCGGGCGAAGGCAGAGAATAAGCCGATTCTGCTCTCGATCGGTTATTCCGCGTGCCACTGGTGTCATGTGATGGCGCACGAATCGTTTGAAAATGTCGAGATCGCCAACGTGATGAATCAGCACTTCATCAATATCAAGGTCGATCGCGAGGAACGTCCCGATCTCGACGAGATCTATCAGAAGTCGGCGCAGGTCTTTACCGGGCGGGCAGGCGGCTGGCCGCTCACCATGTTTCTGACGCCTGACCAGGAACCGTTCTACGGCGGAACGTATTTTCCTCCGGTGCCGCGTTATAACCTTCCGGCGTTCCCCGACGTCCTGTTAGGTGTGGTCGAGGCCTATCGCAGTCATCGAGACGAGGTGGTGAAGAACATCGAAAGGGTGAAGAGCGGACTGCTCAGAGTCGGTATGCCGACACTCTCTCAGGAGCCGCTCACCGATCGACTCCTGGATCATGCGGACAGCGAGCTGAGGCGGTTGTTCGATCCTGTCCATGGCGGATTCGGCGAGGGGCCGAAATTTCCGACGGTTCCGCCGCTAAGCTTGATGTTGCGGCAGGCGGCGAGGAAGAAAGACCAGTCATTGCAAGACCAAGTGCTGCTTCAGCTGCGCAGGATGGCAGCCGGCGGGATCTATGACCATCTTGGCGGAGGCTTTCACCGCTATTCTGTCGACGGCGAATGGAAGATTCCCCATTTCGAGAAGATGCTCTATGACAATGCGCAGCTCGTGCGGATTTATCTCGACGGGTGGCGTGTGACCAAAGAGGAGCGGTTCCGTCATGTTGTCGAAGAGACGCTGGAGTATGTTCGACGCGAGATGACGTACCCCGATGGCGCATTTTTTGCGGCGCAGGATGCCGACAGCGACGGGCACGAAGGGGCCTTCTTTGTGTGGGAGCCCGCAGAGATTATGTCGGTGCTGGGGACAGAACTGGGCGGGCAGTTCTGCCGGTGCTATGGCGTCACCGAGAGCGGGAATTTTGAGGGTAAGAATGTGTTGCATCGGCTCGGCGGGCTGGGACTACCGGTTGAAGAACAGGAAGTGGCCGAGTCGCTGCTGCGCCCGGCTCGTGAGAAGTTGCTGGCTGCTCGAGACCTGCGGGTGAAGCCGCAGCGGGACAAGAATATTCTGACCAGCTGGAATGCGATGATGGTGGCGGCATTTTTCGATGCCGCACAGACGTTGGGCGTGTCGGCTTATCGTGCCACCGCTGAGCAGGTGCTAACCTTCCTTTTGGATTATGCCTTTGTGAACGGTCGGGTCTTTCGGACGGTCGCCGGAAGCAAGGGACGCCTCAACGGCTATTTGGACGATGCGGCCTGGTTGGCCACTGCGTCACTTGACGCCTTTGAAGCGACGTCCCATCGCTGGTACTTGGATCAGGCCCGTGCAGTTACGGAGAGTCTCCTGTCGCATTTCTGGGACGAGACAGCCGGGGGATGCTTTTTCACCAGCCACGACCATGAACGGCTGATCCAACGCATGAAGTCCGGGATGGACAGCGCGATCCCATCAGGAAATGCGGTAGCGGCCTCGGTTCTCCTCAGGCTCTTCTCTTTCACCGGTGAGGAGCGGTATTATGAGCGGGCTGGGCAGATACTGAAGCTGTTCCAGAACCTGATGGAACAGAATCCCTATGGCTCGTCAGCCATGCTCTGTGCGTTAGATTGGTATCTTTCAGGGCCCAAGGAGATTGTAGTGGTGGGGGCGCGTGGCAATCCCTTGACGGAAGCGATGGTGACAACCGCTTATCAGCGTTACGTCCCTAATCGTGCCGTGCTAGTAGTTGAAGAGTCGGTTCGCGCCGACGAACCTGAACTGGCGTTAACCAAGGGAAAGACCAGTCTCAATGGAAGGCCGACCGCCTATGTCTGTCAGCGCCAGACCTGTTCGCAGCCGATCACGGAGCCTCGGCAACTCGAGGGAATGTTGTAAGAAGGAGTAGGATGGCCGCAGGCGATTCATCGAACGGTCTCTACGATCACTTGTACCGACGTTTCTTCGAAAATCACGAGCGACACCAGGGCTATGATTTTCAGCATGCGCCGGGCGGGAGCGCACAGCCGCCCGTCGTGTCGTTTCCCGAGAAATTGCGGTGGTGGTCGCTGGATCGTTGGCGGCGCAGAAAACAGATCCTGACGGAGCGCGATCGCCTCCAGCGGGAAATCGTCGAGATCAAGACAGGTCCCTCTAATTCGCGCTCATGATAAACGAA
>DATGEA010000074.1:0-7791 GCA_035310605.1 Nitrospira sp.
GCTTTTTAACTGGCTGTTAACACCCCGTTAATCTCTCGCTGTTACATTACCGCTCGTACAGGCTGTCAGAAAATCATGAGCAGGAGGTGGGCACATGACCTGTCAAAAATGCAAAGGCTTGATGATTAAAGAATCCAGACCGGACTTTTCCCCGAACGGCACCGTGCTGCGGTGCATCAACTGCGGACTGGTCCTCGATCCACTGATCCAGCAGAACCGCTCGATCAAGGTGCACGCCAAACAAACGGTTCTGGATGCTGCGTAACGGCAATTCGAACGAATGAGCCCGTCCGGTTCGTACGGACGACTTGCCGTACTGACCGGACAGGGCAGGTGTGGACGTTGCGTATGCGGTTAGACCGAAAACTCCGCCCATAGGAACGTATGATCTGAGGGGTCTTTCGCTCGCCGCGGCTCGACGTCCACGTCTACCTTTTGACATCTCTCGGCCAGCGGGGCGGTCGCCAGAATATGGTCGATGCGCCAACCTTTGTTGTTCTCCAGCGAACTCGGCGCCCGGTAATCCCAGAACGTATATTGCTGCCGGTCCGGATAGAGTTTCACAAACACATCCTGAAACCCCCAGGCCACCGTCGCTTCATACGCCTTCCGCGCGGCTTCGTGATAACAGACATGGGTGAGATGTTTCTCCGGGCTGTGGACGTCCATCGGCCTCGGCGCCACATTCATGTCCCCGCACCAGATCGCCGGCTTGTCCGGCAACAGATGCTTCTCGAAGTACCGCCGTAGCCGTTTGAACCATTCGAGTTTGTACACGTACTTGGGTGAATCGATTTCGAATCCCTGCGGGACATAGGTATTGATGATAGGAATTCCGTCGATCACGACGTGCAGGAGCCTCGGTTCGTCCGGTTCGTCTCCATCATCGAGTCCGGCTCTGACCGACTCCGGTCTCTTCCGACTCAACACTGCGACCCCGTTGTAGGACTTCATCCCGCGAAATGTGATCTCGTAGCCGGATGGCGTCAGTGCGAGCAATGGGAACTCGCTGTCTTGTACCTTGGTTTCCTGAATACACAAGATGTCTGGCTTCTGTTTCTCCAGCCAATCGAGGACGACCGGCAGGCGCTTGCGAAGCGAATTGGCGTTAAAGGTCGCAATTTTCATGGTGGTCCTCGGATGAGCCGGCGGGGATGCTAACAGATGGCAGGACCGGGAACAAGCGGATCGG
Source organism: Nitrospira sp. (assembly GCA_035310605.1). Classification (GTDB taxonomy): domain Bacteria; phylum Nitrospirota; class Nitrospiria; order Nitrospirales; family Nitrospiraceae; genus Nitrospira_C. The sequence continues at coordinate 1,193 of DATGEA010000074.1, forward strand.
TGAGCTGTTTCGGCAACAGAGGCTCAGAAAAGAGGGCGGCCCGTAGTGAACGTTCCACTACGGGCCGCGCATAACTACTCGATGTACCGTGAACGGCTCGATCGCTTACTTGCCCATCGCTCCGACGGCATCTTTTGCTTCCTGACCCGCCGCTTTCATTTCCTGGCCTGTCGCTTGCGTTTCCTGACCGGCGGCTTTCATGGCATCGCCCTGGGCCTTCATCTCATCTTTTTTCGCCTTTGCCTTGTCATTCATTTCATGTTTCTTTGCTTTCATTTCCTCTTTGCGGGCCTTCATCTTGGCTTTCATCTCTTCTTTTTTCGCCTTCATATCGGCCTTCATTGACTCTTTCTCAGCCTTGATATCGCCCTTCATGCCTTCCTTTTCGGCCTTCATCTGTTCCTTCATCTGGCCCATCTCGCTCTTCATCGCTTCATCGGCCATGGCAGGGGAAGTCGCTCCCGCCAAGCACAGTGCGGCAAATCCGGCAATAACAAGTTTCTGCATAGGGCACCTCCGTTTTTGAAAGAGTAATCCGTGGTTGTCAGTTAGCGTGTTGTGTGAAAAACCGGTGTCAACGTCTCACGACCTTTGTCCGCTGTCAAGTTGCACCGCCGGCGAAATGTCGAAGACCGGAGGCCAGCGTTAGCGCGATGCGGCAAGAAACCGGCGCAGAATCGCCTGTTCGATTCTGGAGCGGCCGCGGTCCGGAGCCGGAAACCGCAGGATCAGATTGAGACGCCCCGCTTCCGTGAACTGGATCGTGATGCGTGGTTCGGGGGATGGCGCTTCGAGCAGGTTCGTCTGCTCCAGCAGTTTCATGTGGCGTGCGGCTTCGTCTATGAACGGCGCACATTCGGCCTTGGCCGCGTCAAGGAGCTGCCGTTCAGCCGCCTGCCAGTCGACCTCGGTCTTGAGCGGAATTGTCAGCGTATAGAGCCCGTACTCCTGTTCGGGATTTTCCTTGACCAGGGCATTAGTGAAAAGCAGGCTGTTCGGGAACACCGTGACGCGACCGGTGTAGAGATGCGTCGTCTGACCCGGCCCGATCTCCAGAAGCTTCGTGGCAAAGATGTCATGGTCCAGTACGACACCCCTGTATCCTGCAATTTGGATGCGATCGCCGACCGAATAGACCTTCCCGCCAACACGTAATGCCGCCCCGCTCCAACAGAGAATCAGTTCTTTCGTCGCAAGGACGAGTGCGGCCGCCAGAGCGACGAGGGAAACGGCAAATGCCTGAAGTTCGTGCGCCCAAATCATTACCAGCCCGAGCAGGAACACGAACACCATCGTATTGCGGACGGAGACCACCCAGCGACGCTTGGCTTCCATGGTCAGCGCCTGGTTCCTCGCGATCGACCGGACGATGATGGTGCGGGCCACCAGCAGCGATAGGAGCAGGATGAGGGACTTGAGGCTGTCCAGGACGACGGAGCTATCGATGTGCGGTATCCAAGCGGGCATGTATTACGGCATCCGACTCAATATCATCGGTCGGCGGTGAGCATATCGCGTGTTCCCGGGACACACTCCTCCCGTTTCCAATCTTTGAGCACCTTCTGCTCGTTAAACGTCAAGGTGTAGCGGTAACAATACAAGGTGGGCTTGGGACCGTCGGCTGCTGCCTTGCCGACCAAGGACGCGGCCTGGTTCGCCGCGTTGGCGAGACCGGACAGATCCATGGGATTCAATTCCTTGTCCGTGAGCGGCACGCGATAGGTCCAGATCGTATCACCGCCGAGTGCGGGCTTCTTGGCGGTATGGGGCGGGCCCATCTTCTCGGTAATGTCATCCTGCGTCAGGCGATCGACGCCCTTCTTGAAGTACTTGTCCCGCCACGGACCGCCGCAGGCGAGCAGCGACCAGGCGACGAGCACCATCAGCGAGGTCGAGACAATCCGGGGAATAGAGCCGGGAGGGATCATGGCTTGGATCGATCTTGAAGTTGCCGCATGCGTTTAATCGAACAATAGAGCGCGTACCCTTGGGCCAGCATGCCGGTCACCAATAACCCCAGGGCCGTCTGCAGCCAGCGCGATCCCGGTTCATCCAGCCCGTAGATGCCCAGCATGAATCCCAGCGCGATCGCCACGATCCCGGCAAATCGGGCGATCATGCCGTTCATGCGCCAGTTGACGGAAGTAGACCGATTCAGATCGGACATGTGACTACGCTACAACGGATGGCGTGAGCGGTTCAACTCCGCTTGGCTCGGATCTCGCGGGCTTGCATGTCCAGGGTCATCGCTTCATCTTGCCGGCCGAGCTTCCGCAGGACGTTGGCCAAATCTTCAAGGGTCCTCGCCACCTCGGGATGGGACGGCCCTAACGCTTGTTGCCTGATCGCGAGGGCGCGGCGATAGAACGGCTCGGCCTTTTCCGGTTGCCCCTGAGCCACCCAGAGCTGGCCCAAATTGGCGACGCTCAATGCCACATCGGGATGGTCAGGCCCCAGGAGCTTCTCTTTAATGGCCAAGGCCCTCGTCAGCAACGGCTCGGCTTCCGCATATTGCCCGTACATGCGGTGGAGCACGCCAAGATTATTGAGGGTTGCGGCCACGTCCGGATGGATTTCACCGTGCACCGCCTGATAAATCTTCAGCGCCTGCAAGTAGACCGGTTCGGCCTCGGCATGTTTTCCCTGGCCCGCATAGACCTGCGCCAGTTGGGACAGGCTCACTGCCACGCGGCGGTCTTCGTGACCATATTCTTCGGCCTTGCGGACCGCGACGAGGTAGATCCGTTCGGCTTCGGCATAATTCCCCTGCTGGACGGCCTGTTGTCCGGCCGCCATGCTGGATTCCCAGGTCTGTTGCTGGCAGGCCGCCAGTAAGGACAGCAGCAGTGTGATCGCCACAAGGATTCTCCGATTCATGTGGCTCCTAGCTGCTCGACCAGAGATTCGGCCGGGTAGGTGACGATCTCCGCCAGCGTCGGATGGTAGTGCGGGATGCGCAGGAGATCTGAGGCCGTGCCTCCGTAAAACATCACGGCGATCAGTTCATGGATGAGTTCTCCGGCCTCGGGCCCAACGATCTGCGCGCCGAGCACCCGCCCGTTGGAGGGAGCCGCCAGTAATTTGACAAAGCCATGCAGGTCTCCGCGACAGAGCGCCTTCCCGTGATCCGCAAAAGGATGGGAGGCGGCGAGATAGGGAAGTCCGTTTGCGCGGCACGTCCGTTCGTTCAGTCCCACGACCGCCACCTGCGGGTCTGTGAACACCACCTCGGCATCCAGGCGATGATCGATCTCCTTCGACGGCTGGTCGGGGTGCGTCGCGTTGTAGCCGGCCACTTCCCCTTGTTGAATCGCCAGATGGACGATCGGACTCAGATCATTCACGTCCCCGACCGCATAGATGTGCGACTGTGACGTTCTCATCGCCTCGTCGATGATGATTTGTCCCCCTTCAACCTTCACTCCTGCCGCTTCGAGTGCCAGTCCTGAAATATTCGGGCGACGGCCCAGAGCCTGGAGAATCTCTTCGCCGGCGAAGACATACTCCCGGCCCTGTTGTTTCACCCGGACGGATTTTCGTCCATCTTCGAGGCTGACGCCCAGCAACTCCGCATCGGTCACGATCTCCACCCCGTCTTCCCTCAAAGCTGCTTCAAGCGCCCGCCCGACGTCCTCGTCCATCTGCGATAGAACCGTTCCCCCTCTTTGGATGATCGTCACTCTGGTGCCGAGCCTGGCAAAGAACTGCCCGAACTCGACGGCCACTGGTCCGCCGCCGAGCACGACCAACGAACCGGGCTGTACGCGCAGATCCAGGATGCTGTCGCTGGTAAGGTACCCGCACTCGTCCAAACCCGGCACGGGCATGTCACACGGCAAAGAACCGGTGGCGATAATGAACGAACGGGCCGATAGCACGGTTTGGCCTACGACGATTTCGTGAGGAGATCGAAATGTGGCCCGCGATTGATAGAGCGTGTACTTGGGATCGCGTAGCTGCTGAATACGATAGTCCGCAAATTCCCGGACTAGCCGATTCTTGCGATCGACAATCGCCGACAGGTCCGCACCGACTTCCACAGGGGGGAAACCGAATTCCGTGGAACGCCGAAATAGAGCGGCCATTTCGGCGGAACGCAGGATCGCCTTTGTCGGCATGCAGCCTCGTAAAATACAGAGACCTCCGAGCGGTCCCTGATCGACGACCGCGACATCGGCACCGGCCTCCTGCGCGGTCCGCGCCGCGGCATAACCCGCCGATCCTCCCCCGATGATGATGACGTCATGTGTCTTACTCATGTCCTGTCGCCCTGTCATTTGCCCGTTTGTTTCCGTATAGTAGGCGCGTTGCAAGAATACACGATGATCCAGCCCGGTCGCTATCGCCACTACAAAGGGAATGACTATGATGTCCTCGGGGTAGCAAAACATTCGGAGACGGACGAAGAATTCGTCGTGTATCGCGCCCTCTACGGCGAGCGGGGCCTTTGGATCAGACCGGCCGCCATGTTTCTCGAAACCGTGCTGGTAGAAGGTTCTCCCCGCCCGCGATTCCAGCGCCTCTCAGATTGACGCAACACGTCGGTTCTTCCCGGTTTCCGGAGCTCTTCCTCTCAGCCAAGCGATGAATCTTTACGGCTCTCTCCATCGGGGGGAAAGGGCTTCTTCCGTTTCACAAGTCTCCTCCCCGTATTTGCAAGGACTTCTGGTCCATCCCCGTCGAAAGAAAGTCCCCTCCAGTAGGGATAGGCAGGGTTGGCATTCGGACATAGTCTTGGTGGTGAAACGGATGCGAGTTGATGCGGTGCAGATGTCCCCACCATAGCGGGCGATTTCAGCAGGGAGGCTCCAGTGACATACGTGGACATCTTACTTCAGCACGCCGATCGCTTTCGGCATGTCGGGTTTGGTGCTCTTCGTCATTGGCCTCCTGATCAAACAAAATCGCGGCCGTCGTTGGGTCCTCCTGCTCAGGTTCTTTCTCTATGCCCGCCACATGCTCTGGCGCCTGCTGTATATGATCCCGACCGATGAGCCGGCCAGCCTGGTCACTGGATCCATCACCTACCCGGCCGAACTCTACGGCCTCTGCCAATTCTGTTTCTTCACCTATCAGTCCTGGTCGCCGACGGAACGGCTGCCTGCATTGCTCACCCGCTACCCCACCGTCGATATTATGGTCACAGTCGTCGACGAACCCCTGTCGATTCTCGGGCAGACACTGATCGGCTGCCTGTCCCAGGACTACCCCGCGGATCGGTTCAAGGTCTACATGCACGACGACGGCCACCGCCCCGATTCCAGGAAACTGGCGGCTGCGCTCGGCTGTGAATATATTGCACGTCCGGACCGGCCGCGCCACGCAAATGCCGGAAACGTTCGAAGGCTATCTGACGCAGCGCAGACGGTGGGCGATGGGATGCATCCAGGTGCTCCTCCGAGACAACCCGCTGACCAAGCGCGGATTGATCCTGGCTCAACGGATCGATTACTCCGGCTCGATTTTCTACTTCTTCTTCGGCTTCCCGCGGCTGATTTGCCTCGTCGCGCCGTTGTCCAGTTTGATCAGCATGGACCAGAGCGAGGAAGGACGCAAACCATGATACGAAGGACGGTGTTCATAGTGGCGGTCTGTGCCCTGTCGCTTCTCCCGGTCTCAAGTCGTGCCTGCGATGTGTTCACGGGATTCCAAATCGACAATCACAGCCAGTATTTCGGCTATCTCGGCATCAAGACGCCGGTCCTGTAGACGGCAGTAGGCACTGACTTTTTTGTGCAGGCGACGGCGGTTGGAGCCTCTCCGCACTGGTCAGTCGTCAGCTAAGACGTATCGAGGAGCAACGGCGGAATGCCAGCGCCTCGATTGAGCATCAGATCGGCGCATTCGCCAGATGGAAACACTCTGAAACACTCTATTGGCACGAGAGGGGAAGCTTTCATGCCATCGGGTCTTATGCCGACCTCGACAATTTCTTCTGGGGTCGCTTGCGCGGAAAGCTGCTGGCGCACAAATCGGACAAGGGTTGCTGCACCACATACGTCGGCTGGGACATCACCGCAATGGGCAATGCGGATTTTCGAGCCGTGCAGACCGGGACTCTTGTCGAGATTCCGATTGGAAAAGTGTTCTTCCTTGTGAAAGGGGGATATCAGAACAGCAACTCCTTTCACAGCGGTGCGTCTGGAGGATTCGAAATCCACTTCCCGTTCTGAGGGACCTCAGGGTAACCAGGTCCATTGCGCGAAGGTCGCGGCCTGCCCGACCTGTTGCCCCTCTGAATCGAGCACATTCCAAATCAAAGCATTCTCGACGAGAAACCGCCTGCCATTCGCGGAAATCCTCACCCCCCGGTAGGTATCGACATAGCCTCGGCTCCTGGCTTGTTCCAGCATCCATTCCCGCTCGGCGCGATTGACAGGCTCAGCCGTCAAACGGGACGGCGTCTTCACCAGTCGCTCCCACGTAGTCTCCCAGAGATCCAAGGCCGTCCGGTTTCCATAGTTCAGGATCGGATCGGCCTCCATGCCATGCGAAACCACCGCCGCGGGCAATTCAAACAACGCCCTCGATTGGAATTCCGAGTCCCCGATCCGTTCCATCAAATCTCGCCCGATCCACTGTCGGTAACTGTCCAGAAG
>DATGEA010000075.1:0-2794 GCA_035310605.1 Nitrospira sp.
CAGCAGCCGCTCGCTCTCATGCCCCATCAGCTCGCCGATGGCGACGGCACCTTTCTTATAGTGGTCGATGATGCCCGGCGCGGCGATCTTGGAATAAATGAAGGCCACGCCGCCCACTACGCAATCCCGCGAGAGGCGCGCGATAATCCGATCCTCCGTGTCGATCCCGTTTTGCAGCGTGAGGATGACCGTCCGGTCCGTCAGCACCGGCTCGATCTGCGTCATAACCTCGTCGAGGTCATACGCCTTCATGCCGAGGATAATGAGGTCCGGCTTGGGAAGTTGGCGGGCATCCGATGCGGCTTGGGGTCGAACGGTAAACGTGCCGGTCGCGCTTCGGATCGTCAACCCGTGCTGCTGCACCGCCGCAAGCGTCCTGGGACGTAGGAGAAATGAAACATTAGGAATGTTCTTCGCCAAATGAGCACCGAAGTATCCTCCGACGGATCCGGCACCCACCATCATGATCTGCTTCATACTGATCCTTGTTGGTTGCGTCAAAAACGGACGTACTATAGCATGCGATGACGATCGGACGCAGCCGCCCATCCTTCACGGTGACACTCGTGACTCCCGGGTCTGATCTTACAATTCTCAGAGGCAGAATTGCGGCGGCACGGTCGCTGACGATCCTCACCGGCGCCGGCATCTCAGCCGACAGCGGCGTGCCGACGTTTCGCGGCGCAGACGGTTTGTGGCGCAACTTTCGCGCAGAAAACCTCGCCACACCGGAGGCCTTCGCACGCGACCCCCGACTGGTCTGGGAATGGTACAACTGGCGACGCGAGCTCATCGCAGCCAGGCGGCCAAATCCCGCCCATGAAGCCGTAGTCGAACTGGAACGACGTATTCCGTCATTCTGGTTGATCACCCAAAACGTCGACGGACTCCATCGTGCCGCCGGTTCACAAAAACTGTCCGAGATTCACGGAAATATTTGGATGGTGCGCTGCACGTCCTGTGGAGCGGTAGAAAACAACCACGACGTACCGATCGCGATCCTACCGGCCTGCGGCCGGTGCAAAGGACTCCTGCGCCCCCATATCGTGTGGTTCGGCGAGTCGCTGTTTCCGGATGATCTCGCCCGTTGCGCCTCAGCGCTTCAGACTTGCGACCTGTTGCTCATAATCGGAACGTCCGGCGTTGTCTATCCGGCTGCCGGCTTCGCATCATTGGCGAAAGAGGCCGGCGCCTTCGTGGCGGAAGTCAATGTGGAGCCGACTCCACAATCAAAGATGGTCGACCTGTCTCTGCAAGGACGGGCAAAGGAGATCGTGCCGCTGTTGTTATAATCGGTTCAGCAACGGCAGCAGATCATCCAACGTTCGAATTGTCCGCACATCTCCCCGATCAGCATGTTTCCCCTGCCGATCAAGCAGAACGGCTTGCAATCCGACCTTTGCAGCCCCCTCAACATCATCCCGCAGGCTGTCCCCCACATGCACCGCTTCTTCGGGATCAACGGCATGTTTCTCGAGCGCGAGCTGAAAAATCTTCGGCGCCGGCTTGGCCGCCTGGGCGAGACTTGAGATTGTCACCGTGTCGAAGGCCTTCGCGATGCCCAATCCGCGCATGACCGTGAACAAACGCGAGTCGAAGTTGGAAATGATCCCCAACTCCATCCCCTGCTCCCGAAGCTTGGTCAGCGTTGGAACGGTTTCCGGGAAGAGTTTCCATGAGCCGGGTTCCTCAAAAACGTGAAACACCTGCTCGAAAAAGTCGTCGAATCGCTCAAACATGCCGACCCGATAGAAAACATTGTGCACGATGTCGAACCACCACAGTCGCTCGCTCTGTTTGAGCTGAGACGGCTCGGTCGCCGCAAAAATCGGAGGGGGCGCATCCCGAAAAGCCCGGCTGAACGCCTGCTTGATCGAAACCAGCGAGTCCGGAGTCTGCTGGAACCCGAATTCGACGGCATGCCGGAGATAGATGTCCGCGACCGACCCGTTCACCTGAAACAACGTATCGGCGGCATCGAAAAACACGACCCGGATCGATTGGCTCATTGATACATCCTTACGCTCGGATGACACCTTGCAGGCAGCGGGAATATCCCAAATCAAATCGCGCATCTATCGGCCATTTCCTTGACAAGGATTCCCCCCCCTGATAGCTTCGAACCAGCTTAACAAAATCGGAGATTTCCGTGGCTTCTACTATTTTTGTCATCGACAGCAGCCCGGCCGTCCGCCGGATGGTCGAACAGATCTCGACACCGGCAGGATATGACGTCGTCGGGTTCCAGGACGGCCCGGCCGCTTTGGAGGCGGCCCGCAAACTCAGTCCCAATCTGATCATCACAGACTACCACCTCGACAACATGACATTCTCAGGATTCTGCAAGGAAGTCCATAAACTGGACAACCTGACCGAAACCTACATCATCGCGCTCACCGGCGCCACCGACAAACTCGACGAATCCCATCTGAAATCCCTCGGCGTCAAGGCGTTTCTGAAAAAACCCTTTCAGTCCGACAACCTTCTGGACATCATTAAAGATCTTGATCAGGCCAACGCGACGACGAACGGCAGCAAAAAGAAGAAACGATCCTGGCCTCCCACGTCGAGCGCAACTGATTCCGACGAGGATGAGCTACTGGACGAGACCGTCGATGAGGCGCAAGACGAGGAAGAGGATCTGAACCTCACGATTCCCGTCTCGGTGCAGACCAATCCTCCGGTCACGAAAGAGAAGCCCGCGGCGGCGGCAAAGCAGCCTCCGGCGGAACCGGAGGAAGCGATGAAGGGCCTATTCGGACAGCTCCTGCAATCGATGTCAGAAAAAACAGAG
>DATGEA010000076.1:0-13260 GCA_035310605.1 Nitrospira sp.
GGGGATTTTCACAAAGGATCCGCACCACCCCACGGCGTCGAACAACTTTGCATTTGGCACAAATCGGCTTGACTGATGATTTGACCTTCATGTCTCTTCCACGCTCCTACTTGAACCGATAGGTGATCCGCCCGCGGGTCAGATCGTACGGCGACATTTCGACCGTCACCTTATCCCCGGGAAGAATTCGAATGAAATGCATGCGCATCTTCCCGGAGATATGCGCGAGAATTTTATGGCCGTTGTCTAGCTGTACACGAAACATCGCATTGGGCAAAGTTTCCAGGACCGATCCTTGGATTTCAATAATGTCTTCCTTCGGCACGAACCCTTACCCTTTCTCCTTGTCCACAGCCGTCTTACTCTCACCCCATGTTACAGCTGGCTCAACACCAGTGCAGGACCGCTGGGCTGAATCGCAATCGTATGTTCAAAATGCGCCGACAAACTTCCATCCACCGTTACCGCCGTCCAACGATCATCCAGCACCCGAACGGCCGGCCCGCCCATGTTGACCATCGGCTCGATCGCTAGAACCATTCCGGGCTGCAACCGTGGTCCTTGGCCCGGCTTCCCGTAATTCGGCACTTGCGGCTCCTCGTGGAGCTGCCGCCCGATTCCGTGACCCACAAACTCGGTTACGACCGAGAAACCGGCGGCTTCAACGTATCGCTGGACTGCGTGGGAAATATCGGACAACCGATTGCCCACCACCGCATGCTCGATCCCAAGCGACAATGCTTCCTGGGTGACGCGCACAAGGTGCGCCGCCCGTTCATCGATCCGTCCAACCGCAACGGTCACCGCGGAATCCCCGTAGAATCCGCCGACGATCGCACCGAGATCCAGACCGATAATGTCTCCCTCCTTCAAGACTCGCTTGGAGGGAATGCCATGGACGACCTGGTCGTTCACCGATGCGCAGAGCGTCTTGGGATAATTGCGATACCCCTTGAATGCGGGCACCGCTCCCCGGGATCGAATCTCCGCTTCAGCCAGCCGATCCAACTCATCCGTCGTGATGCCGGGTCTGACGGCTTTCCTGATAACTTCCAGAGCCTCAGCCACCACCCTCGACGCCTTTGCCATCACGGCAATTTCATCTGGCGTCTTGAGTATGATCATGCCGCCCCATACGGCGCGAGCATCTGGGACAACTTGTAAAACACCGCGTCGACTGCACCGGATCCGTCGAGCTGCGAGACGAGCTGCTGATCCCCGTAATACCGGATCAGCGGAGCGGTTTGTTCTTCGTAAACTTTCAGCCGCGTCTCGATCGCCTCGCGCCGATCATCACTCCGCTGTATCAGCGCTTCCCCGCACCGATCGCAGACATTTCCAGCCTTTGAAGGTGCAAAGTCGACATGAAACGTCGCCTGGCACTTCGGGCAACTGCGACGACCGCTCAGTCGCTTGATGACATCGTCACGCGACACCTGAAAATTCACGACGCGATCAAGGGCCAACCGGTTCGACTTCAGGACCTTGCCCAGTTCCTCTGCCTGTGGAACGGTCCTGGGAAAACCATCCAGCACAAATCCGTTGGCGCAGGCTGCCCCCCCGAGTTTATCCTGCACGAGCCCGATGACGACCGAATCCGGAACCAGCTTGCCCTGGTCCATAAAACTCTTCGCTTCGCGGCCGAGCGGCGTCTGGTTTCTGACCGCCTCACGGAGCAGATCGCCGGTTGAAATCTTGGCCACTTTGAATTGAGCTGCGATCCGGTCGGCCTGCGTACCCTTTCCGACGCCGGGTGCTCCAAGAAACACGACGCGCATACCGCCTCACCCGCTCCGTCCACGGAGAGGCCCCATGCCTTTGCCCAGAAATCCTTCGTAGTTTCGCATCAACATGTGAGACTCGATCTGTTGCGCCGTATCCAGCCCCACACCAATGACAATCAACAACGAGGTGCCGCCGAAATAAAACGGGACGTTTAATTTATAGATCAAGAATTCCGGAATCACGCAGACCACGGCCAGGTAAATGGCCCCGGCAAACGTGATGTGCGTCAACACCTTGTAAATGTAATCGGAGGTTCGCTGTCCGGGACGGATCCCGGGAATGAACCCACCATACTTCTTCATGTTATCGGCCATATCGACCGGATTCAGCACCACCGCCGTATAGAAGAAACAGAAAAACAAAATGAGTCCGACATACATCAAGGTATAGAGCAAGGAGCCCGGAGCCAGTTGCGTCCCGATCGCCTTGATCCACGGCGTCTCAAAAAAGCCCGCGATCGTCGCCGGGAACGCGATAATCGATGAGGCGAAAATCGGGGGAATGACCCCAGCCGTGTTGATCTTCAGCGGAATATGGGTACTCTGTCCCCCATAGACCCGCCTGCCGACCACCCGCTTGGCATATTGAACCGGAATCTTCCGGCGTCCGCTCTCGAGAAACACAATCGCGGCGACGACTGCCACCATGAGCGCTGCCAGGGCGACGAGCAGGATGAAGCTCAGCTGTCCGACCTTATAGAGATCGAACGTCTGGGCGACCGCTGCGGGGAGCCTGGCGACGATCCCGGCAAAAATGATGAGCGAGATCCCGTTGCCGATCCCACGCTCCGTAATCTGCTCGCCCAGCCACATCAGGAAGCCGGTGCCCGCAGTCAGAGTGATGACCGTCATCAGACGGAACGCCCACCCTTTATCCAAGACGAACGCACCGCCATTCATTTGTTCGAGACCGACGGCGATCCCGAAGCCCTGAATCAACGCAATCCCGATCGTCCCGAACCGGGTGTACTGAATGATTTTCTTGCGGCCCCGCTCTCCCTCTTTCGCCAGTTTCGACAGATGAGGAACGACCACGGTCAACAGTTGGAGAATGATCGATGCGCTGATGTACGGCATAATGCCGAGCGCAAAAATCGTCAACCGCGACAGGGATCCGCCCGAAAAAATGTCCAAAAACCCGAGAAGGGCGCCGCCCTGCTTCTGGAGAAACTCAGAAAGGGCTTCGCCGTTGATCCCGGGGGTCGGAATATGAGCGCCGACCCGATATACAACCAGCATCCCCAGCGTAAACAGGATACGAGTCCGCAGCTCGGGAATCTTGAAAATATTCTGAAAACTGGTCAGGAGCCGCTCAAACACCGGGGATAACCTCGACTGAACCTCCTGCTGCTTGGATCTTCGCCTCAGCCGACTTGCTGAACTTATGCGCCTGTACGACGATGGCTTTCTTCAACTCTCCGTTTCCCAGAATTTTAATTGGCAACGTCACGCGCTTAACAAGACCGGCATCGACCAGCGCCTGTGGCGTAATCGTGCCCGACGTAGAAAGATCGGCCAAACTCTTGATATTGACGATGGCGTATTCTTTCCGGAACGGGTTGGTGAACCCATACTTGGGCACCCGACGGATAAGCGGCATCTGGCCACCCTCGAATCCTGGGCCCTTTCCTCCGCCCGACCTGGCCAGTAAGCCCTTATGACCCTTGGTCGCCGTTTTTCCGTGTCCTGACCCAGGCCCGCGGCCGATACGTTTCCGCTTCTTCTTGGCTCCCTTTGCAGGAGCGAGATCATGTAAGTTCATGATGGCTGCACTTCCAATAGGTATCCGACCTTATGAATTAATCCACGCACTTGCGGCGTGTCCGGACGTACAACGGATTGCCGGATCTTCCGCAAACCCAATCCGCGCAAGACGAGCCGGTGACGTTGCGGAGTCCCGATCGGACTCCGCTTCAAAGTAATCCGCACGCTCTGAACCGCAGTCATGGTAGTTTTTCCCGTAGCCATTACACCGTCACTCCGCTATGAAATTCCTCACCCCGGCGCAACCGCATCACCTGCTCGGGATTTCTGAGCTGTGTGAGGCCGTCGAGAGTGGCTCGAACGGTGTTAAAGGGGTTGCCGCGTCCCAGCGTTTTAGAAATAATGTTGTGAGCGCCGACCAATTCGACGACGGCCCGCACCGCACCGCCGGCGATAATCCCGGTTCCCTCCGCTGCGGGCTTCAATAATACATGCTCCCCGCCGAACAATCCGTGAACCTCGTGAGGAATCGTCCCCGATTTCAATGGGACATGGACAAGATTCTTCTTTGCTTGCTGCACAGCCTTGGCGATGGCCACCGGCACTTCAGCGGCTTTGCCCTTCCCGATCCCGACCCATCCCTGCCCATCTCCCACAACCACGAGGGCGCAGAAGTTGAACCGCTTCCCGCCCTTGACCACTTTAGCCACACGGTTGATGAAGACGACTTTGTCTTTCAGGCTTAGTTCATCTGGATTAACTCGCACGCCACGTCTCTCCTCTTGGTTCCTCGAGTTCTCTTCATCAAGAGAGCTTGAGCGATCACACTAGAACTGCAGGCCGCCTTCACGCGAGGCTTCTGCCAAGGCTTTGATCCGGCCATGGTATAACCGGCCGCCCCGGTCAAACACCACGGCTTGTACCTTGGCGCTCTTGGCCCGTTCTGCCAACAGTTTTCCGACGGCCTTAGCCGCCACAATGCTGCTTGTCGATTTCAATGTCGTCCGCAATGACTTGTCGAGCGAGGACGCGGCGGCCAGCGTGGTCCCCTTGAGATCATTGATGATCTGCGCATAGATATGCCCGCTGCTGCGGTATACATTGAGCCGCGGACGCTCATCGGTCCCGAAAATCCGCTGACGAACCCGCTGTTGACGACGGGCTAATTGACGTGTTTTTTCTGCGCTATTCATAGATCAACCTACTTCCCGGTCTTTCCTTCTTTTTTCCTCAAGACTTCGCCGACGTACCGCACACCCTTCTGCTTATAGACATCCGGCGGTTTGATCGCGCGAAGGTTTGCGGCCACCTGTCCCACCACGCGCTTATCCGCCCCCTTGATGTTGATCAAGGTTTGCTTGTCAACCTTCACGTCGATACCGGCCGGCACCGCATACGTTACCGGATTGATATACCCGACATTGAAACTCATCGTCCGGCCCTGAATCGCGGCCTTGTAACCGACGCCAGTGATTTCCATATTTCGTTCATAGCCCTTCGTGACGCCATGAACCATGTTGCTGAGTTCTGCGCGAACCAATCCATGCATCGCGCGCACGTTGCGCTCCTCGCTGGACCGGGTCACGATAACCTGGCCCTTGTCGACCGTCACTCCGATACCTGGCGTCAACGTCCAGTCAAGCTTCCCCAATGGACCCTTCACAGACACGATGGACCCCGCCACCTTCACATCGACACCGGCGGGCACTGCGATCGGCTTTTTTCCTATGCGTGACATCGCTTCCTCATCTCTCCCGCTGATTCACGTAAATACCTGTCTTACCAAACCGAACAGAGAACTTCCCCGCCAAGCCCCGCCTTGCGGGACGCCTGGTCTGTCATAATCCCTTTTGAGGTCGACAGAATGGCCATGCCGATGCCGTTTCGCACACGGGGAATGTTCGCGGTCCCCACATAGACCCGTCGCCCCGGCTTGCTCACACGCTGCATTCCGGTAATCATAGGCTGCCCTTCACCGACGTACCGCAGCTGCACCTTCAATACCGGATGACCGTCTTCCGTTGCAGTGTCGACACTCTGGATGAATCCCTCGGCTTGGAGCACGCGCAGGACTTCACGCTTCAGCTTGGAGGCCGGGATGGTCACGACATCATGATGGCGTCGAAACCCATTCCGCAATCGAACTAACAGGTCGCTAATCGGATCTGTGACCATACGAACCCTTTCACCAACATCCTATTCGACAACAAATACCGGCCTTTGACATCAAGACCGGCTGTGACACCCTACCAACTCGCTTTTCTGACCCCGGGAATCTCGCCCTTCAGGCTCAGCAGCCTGAAACAGATGCGGCACATCCGAAACCGACGTAGATACCCGTGCACACGACCGCACAAGCCGCAACGGTGATAGCCTCGGGTCATGAATTTTGGCTTCGCTGCAGTCTTATTTCTGAGGGCTAATCTCGACACTGCTGACTCCTTCGTTCTGTGTTAGGCCCGAAACGGCATTCCCAATTGCCTGAGCAAGGCCTTCCCTTCATCGTTGGTTCGCGCCGTCGTGACGATCGTGATATCCATTCCGTGAATTGAAGCCACTTCGTCGTAGTGGATCTCCGGGAAAATCAACTGCTCTTTCAGGCCCAGGGTATAGTTACCGCGGCCGTCGAAAGCCTTGGGAGACACCCCGCGGAAATCCCGGATGCGCGGCAACGCCAGCGTGACCAGCCGGTCGAAAAATTCATACATGCGGCGATTACGCAGGGTCACCTTCGCCCCGATGGGCATACCCTGCCGCAGCTTGAATCCGGCGATGGCTTTCTTGGCCTTTGTAATGACCGGCTTTTGCCCGGTAATGGTGCCCAATTCGCCGGCGGCACTTTCCAGCAACTTGACGTTCTGAATCGCCTCGCTCATGCCCACGTTCAGCACGATGCGCTCGAGCTTCGGGACCTGCATCACGTTCTTGTAGCTGAACTCCTTCATCAGGGCAGGCACGACCTGATCCCGATACACATCACGCAACCGCGGCTGAAACTTCGACTCCTCGCTCCCACTATCCAATGCCTGGGGTGCCGATGCGCTGTCTTTCTTGGACGGGCGACCTGCAGGTTTGCCGCCCTTTCCTTTTTTGCTATCCTTTACATCCGCCATGGGACCGTCCTCACTCCTACTCTACGAGATCGTTCGATTTCTTACTGAACCGGACCCGGCGGCCGTCAGCCTGAGTCCGCACACCCAACCGAGTCGGCTTCTGCGTCACGGGGCACAGGAACATCACGTTCGAAATGGCCAACGGCGCTTCTCTCTCGAGAATACCGCCCTGCTTCACCTTTTGATTCGGCTTGGTATGCCGCTTGATCATGTTCAACTTCTCGACCACGATCTTTCCAGCCGAACGATCGACGGAGAGCACCTTTCCGGACTTCCCACGATCACGTCCGGCGATGACCACCACTGTATCCCCTTTACGAATGCGACTTTTCTGCAAGGCCTGCACGTTCACCCCTATATGAATCTGGTTAGAGCACTTCCGGAGCCAATGAAATGATCTTCATGAATTTTTTCCACCGCAACTCGCGCGCGACCGGGCCGAAGATGCGGGTGCCGATCGGTTCGCCGTCTTTATTGATGAGCACGCAGGCATTCCGATCAAACTTGATGTAGGACCCGTCTTCGCGTCGAACTTCCTTGGTGGTCCGCACGATCACCGCACGGCTGACATCACCCTTCTTGACCGTGGCCTGAGGAATGGCTTCCTTGACCGCCACCACGATCACATCGCCCAACGACGCGTAGCGACGCTTGGACCCACCGAGCACGTGAAAGCACATGGCCTGCTTCGCACCGGAATTGTCAGCCACGTCCATGTATGTGTAATTCTGAATCATGATCTGTCTTTGTCCTCAACGAGCAGGCCGTAACAACCTATTCCGCTCGCCCCTTTTGCAGTACTTCAACCACACGCCAATGCTTGTCTTTGCTGATCGGCCGAGTCTCGATCATCCGCACACGATCCCCGACGTGACAGGCATTTTGCTCATCGTGCGCCTTCAATTTCGTCACTCGACGCAAAACCTTTCGGTAGATGGGATGCACGACCGAGCGTTCCACCGCCACAACAACAGTCTTGTTCATCTTGTTGCTGACGACACGCCCGACCCACTCCCGCCGCTTGACTTCCGCCTCTGCCATGATCCCAACCCTTTCGCCTTAGGAGGCCGTCTTCCGATCAGCCTGTTCTACTTCACGCAGAACGGTTTTCACTCGCGCGATCGTCCGCTTCGTCTTCCGGATCTGCATGGGGTTCTCGAGACGCCCGGTCCCCAGTTGAAAACGGAGATTGAAGAGCTCTTGCGTCAATTGCTTGGCCTTCTCCGAAAGCTCCGCACCCGTCATCTGTCTCAATTCTTTTAGGTCCATCGGAATTCTCGCCCTTCAGCTATCTGTGCAACAAACTTAGAATTCGCCGCGGGTCACGCACTTCGTAGCGATCGGCAGTTTATGAGAAGCCAGCCGAAACGCCTCATGAGCGATCTCCGGGGTCACGCCACCCATCTCATACAGAATCCGCCCCGGTTTCACCACGGCCACCCAGTACTCCGGATTGCCCTTCCCTTTGCCCATTCGAGTTTCAGCAGGCTTTTTCGTGATCGGCTTATCCGGGAAAATCCTCGTCCATACCTGACCACCGCGCTTGACATACCGCGTAATAGCGATACGAGCCGCTTCGATCTGCCGACTGGTCACCCATCCCGGTTCCAACGCCTTCAAGCCGAATTCGCCGAGCGTGATATTGCCGCCGCGATAGGCTTTGCCCCGCATCCGGCCCTTCATCATCTTTCTAAACTTGACTTTTTTCGGTGCTAACACGGTTCCCTCTTCCCTTACCCGAGCCGCCGTTCAAATGCCGCCTCTGGCTTCAGCGGCTGTGCAGGGAGAATCTCCCCCTTATAGATCCACGTCTTGACTCCGATCTGCCCCATCGTGGTATGGGCTTCGGCAAATCCGTAGTCGATTTCTGCACGAAGCGTATGGAGAGGCACGCGACCCTCGCGATACCATTCCGTTCTGGCGATTTCAGCGCCGCCGAGACGGCCGGCGACCATGATCTTGATGCCCTGGGCACCGAGCCGCAGTGCTGATTGAACACTTCGTTTCATCGCGCGACGGAATGCCACCCGTTTTTCCAGTTGAGTCGCCACGTTCTCGCTAACCAGTTGGGCATCTAATTCCGGCTTCTTGATCTCTTTTACCGTAATGTAAACCTGTCCGCCGTACTGCTTCTCCAATTCCGCCTTCAACTTGTCCACCTCGGCGCCCTTGCGTCCGATGATGATGCCGGGACGTGCGGTATGGATGATGACGCGCGTCTGATCACCGGACCGTTCAATCTCAACCTTGGCGACACCCGCGTGGTAGAGTTTCTGCTTCACCACCTTCCGGATCTTGATGTCCTGATGGAGGAGCTTGGCGTAATCCTTCCCCGCATACCAACGGGAACTCCACGTGTAGTTGTATCCGAGCCGATAACCTATTGGATGTGTTTTCTGACCCATACGGTACGTGCCTCAGTTCTGCGGGGGCCGAAGCGCCTCTCCGCCCAATTTCGATGGCCTACGACTTTCCCGAAACGCTCGGGGCTTCCACTACGACGGTAATATGACTTGTACGCTTCTGAATCGCGTTGGCGCGCCCCATCGACCTGGCACGGAAACGCTTATAGATCGGCCCGCAATTCACGAACGCCTTCGACACCCGCATAGACTCGCTGTCCCCTAACTCCTTCTGCTCGGCATTGGCCACGGCGGAGCGGAGAACCTTCTCAATCACGCGAGCCGCCTGACGAGGAAGATGCTTCAGCATCGCCAATGCCATGGGAACCTGCTGCCCTCTGATCATGTCGACAACCGGACGGGCCTTGCGAGGGGCCACGCGAACAAATCTGAGTACTGCTCGTGCTTCTGCCATGTCCTATTCCTTACCCGCTGAGACCAACATCCTCTGCGTAATTTCGTGACTACTTGAGCGCAACGGCCTTTTCCGTTTTTGCCTGCCCGTGTCCTTTGAAAAATCTGGTCGGAGCAAACTCTCCGAGCTTGTGTCCCACCATGTTCTCCGTCACGAACACCGGGATAAACTTCTTTCCGTTATGGACGGCAAAGGTATGGCCGATCATGTCCGGCACGACGGTCGACCGTCTGGACCAGGTCTTGATGATCTTGCGATCCTTCGTCTGATTCATCTGCTCGACTTTCTTAAGCAGGTGATCGTCAACAAATGGGCCCTTGCTAATCGATCTAGGCATTGCGCACTCCTGACTTCCGACGAGCGATGATGTACTTGTCCGTCGCCTTATTGTTGCGCGTCTTGTAACCCTTCGTCGGCAAACCCCAGGGAGACACAGGATGAGGGTTCCCCTGTCCGGACTTCCCCTCACCGCCGCCGTGGGGGTGATCCACCGGGTTCATCACGACGCCGCGAACGTGCGGACGACGACCCAGCCACCGGGTTCGTCCGGCCTTACCGACATTAATGTTTTCATGATCCAGATTGCCAACCTGCCCGACCGTTGCCATGCAAGAGGCAAGAACCCGCCGCATTTCTCCGGACTTCAAGCGCACCTGCACATATTCACCGTCACGGCCCATCACCTGGGCAAAACCGCCGGCGCTGCGGATGAGCTGTCCGCCTTTGCCCGGCTTCAATTCAATGTTGTGAATCGTCGTGCCCAGCGGCATGTTTGCGAGCGGAAGGCAATTACCCGTCCGGACTTCCGCATCCGACCCGGACTGGAGGACATCGCCCACTTGCAACCCGACGGGTGCCAGAATGTACCGCTTCTCCCCGTCCTTGTAACACAGCAAGGCGATCCGGGCGGACCGGTTTGGATCGTACTCAAGCGCCGTCACCTTGGCGGAAATGCCGGCCTTGTCGCGGCGGAAATCGATCTTCCGATACAGCCGGCGATGCCCCGCTCCCCTGAACCGTACGGTTGTCCGTCCGTTATTATTCCGGCCGCCGGTGCGGAGGTGAAACGAGGTCAGCGACTTCTCAGGCTTCTTCTTCGTCAGCTCTTCGGTCGTCACGATCGTCATGCCGCGTCGGCCTGATGTCGTCGGTTTATAGGCTTTCAATCCCATGCTCTTCTCTTCCTTCTCTAAGCGCTCTCGTAGAGCTCGAGCTTCTCGCCTTCTTTCAACTTCACGAAGGCTTTCTTCCAATCAGAACGTTTTCCGGAAAAGCGGCCCAAACGCTTGATCTTCCCCTGCACGTTCAACACATTGACCCGCTCGACTTTTACCTTGAGCAATGCCTCGACGGCCTGCTTAATTTGCACGCGATTGGCGTGGGGATGAACCAAAAAACTCACCGTGTTGTTGGCCTCACGCATCGCCGTGACTTTTTCCGTCAACAGCGGCTGGATGAGGATGCTGTGGAGATCCATCTTCATGCCCAGACCTCCTTCACGCGCGCGAGATCACGTTCGGGAATCACGATGGTTCCAGCCCGGACCACGTCGTACACATTCAGACGATCCGGAGTGACCACGGTGACCCTCGCAAGATTCCGCGCAGCTTGAGTCAGGCCGGTCTGCCCTTCGCCGGCGACCACCAACACCTGCGACCCGGAACCAAACTGATCCAGCGCCTTCGCCAGCAATTTCGTCTTCGGCTGTTCAAGCGACAAACTGGACACGACGATCAGCTGCCCATCAGCCACCTTCGCCGAGAGTGCGCTTTGCAACGCCGCGCGGTACTTCTTCTTTGGCATGCTGAAGGCGTAACTCCGCGGTTTCGGACCGAACACTGAGCCGCCATGACGCCATACAGGGGAGCGCACAGAACCGGCACGGGCCCGCCCCGTATGCTTTTGCTTCCAGGGCTTTTTGCCCGATCCGCTCACTTCCCCACGTCGGAGCGTTGACGCGGTGCCTTGCCGTTCACAGGCACGCTGCATCACCACGGCCTCATGCACCAGCGCCGTATGCGGGGCACAACCGAACACCTCGGCAGGCAGTTCCGCCGATCCCACTTTCCGCCTATTCAAATCAACGACATCAACCGTCGGCATGGCCCTATCCCTTCTTCGACTTTCTGACGACGAGGAGTCCATTCGCCGCCCCGGGAACAGCCCCGCGGACAAACAGTAGATTTTCTTCAGGTCTGGACTCGATCACCTTCAATCGCTGAGTCGTAACCCGTTCCGCTCCCATGTGACCCGGCAAGGTCTTTCCCTTCCACACTCGTGACGGGAACGAACTTGCGCCGATCGAACCGGGCGCGCGGTGAAACATCGAGCCGTGAGACTCGGGACCGCCCGCATAATGGTGTCGTCTCACTACGCCCTGAAAGCCTTTTCCCTTCGAAACGCCGATGACATCGACCCAGTCACCCTTCTTAAAAATGTCCGCCTTGACCGTCTGCCCCACGGTCACATCCCCGTCTTTCTTAAATTCTTTCAACACACGGCTGGCCGGAGCCTCATGTTTCTTCAGATGGCCCAATTGGGCCTTGGAGAGCTTGCGATCCTTCACCTCTCCAAATGCCAATTGCACCGCTTCGTAACCGTCACGCTCCTTGGTCTTTATCATCACGACGCGGCAGGGGCCCGCCTCGATCACGGTGACCGGAGTGAGACGGGCTTCGTCCAGCATCTGCGTCATCCCAAGTTTTTTACCGAGCAAACCGTTCGTCATACAGCACGTTCCTTGTCAGTTCTGTGCGTCAGAGCTTGATTTCCACATCCACACCGGCCGCCAAGTTCAGCTTCATGAGGGAATCCATGGTTTCCGGAGTCGGCTCCATGATATCCATCAAGCGCTTATGCGTCCTGATTTCAAATTGCTCGCGAGCTTTCTTGTCCGCATGCGTGGCGCGCTGCACCGTGAACCGCTCGATTCTCGTGGGCAACGGGATCGGCCCGACGACCTTTGCGCCGCTCCGACGAACTGTTTCCACGATTTCCGCGACCGACTGATCCAGCACGCGGTAATCAAACCCTCGCAACCTGATTCTGATTCGTTGATCGACCTTCACGCGTCACTCCTACGCTGTCCGGAGACAGCGATCTGCTATTAGGCTAAGATTTCCGTCACCACGCCGGAGCCGACGGTCTTGCCGCCCTCGCGCACCGCGAACCGCAACCCCTGATCCATCGCGATCGGGCTGATCAATTCGGCCGTCACACTCACATTGTCCCCCGGCATCACCATCTCCACCCCCGGATTGAGCGACACGATGCCGGTCACGTCGGTCGTCCGGAAGTAGAACTGCGGCCGATACCCGTTGAAGAACGGCGTATGCCGCCCGCCTTCTTCCTTCGTCAACACGTAGATCTCCGCCTTGAACTTCGTATGCGGCGTAATGCTCTTGGGCTTCGAGAGCACCATCCCGCGCTCGACGTCTTCCTTCTTCGTCCCGCGCAAGAGCACCCCGATGTTGTCGCCCGCCTGGCCCTCGTCGAGCACCTTGCGGAACATTTCGACGCCCGTCACCACGGTCGTCTGCGTGGGCTTCAACCCCACGATCTCGATTTCGTCGCCCACCTTCACAATCCCGCGCTCGCAGCGTCCCGTCACCACCGTCCCGCGCCCGCTGATCGTGAACACGTCTTCGATCGGCATCAGAAATGGCTTGTCGATCGGCCGTTGCGGCGTCGGAATGTAGCTGTCGACGGCATCGAGCAGCTTCAGAATCGACGGCACTCCCAACGGACCCTGATCCCCTTCCATCGCCTTGAGCGCCGACCCGTGAATGATCGGGGTCTTGTCGCCCGGGAAGTCATACTTCGAGAGCAACTCGCGCACTTCC